>CALELH010000323.1 GCA_937902595.1 uncultured Myxococcales bacterium | reverse complement strand
GCCCATGCCTGCCGAGCCGCCTTCACCGCCCATGCCTGCCGAGCCGCCTTCACCGCCCATGCCTGCCGAGCCGCCTTCACCGCCCATGCCGGCCGAGCCGCCTTCACCGCCCATGCCGGCCGAGCCGCCAGCACCACCCATGCCATCACCACCACCATCATCGCAGCCAGTCGTAAGTGAAAAGCACAAGATTAGTGCCAGAAATAGCGAAAATTTCGCGTTTCGAATGGTCATAGGTTGGTCCCTCCCCTCTCGCGTCAATTTAGCTCAACGCGGTAGTTTTTCGCGCGCGCGAAACAATATCGATGACGCATCATTAAATCTGTAGTCGCTTTCACGCAAGGATTCTTACGAACTGGCCTGAACCAATTATCATCGCCAGCCACCCAAAAGATCTCCGAGAACTATCAATACAAAGGGGAATCACGACTACACCAGGCCTGTCACCACCCCCCGTGAACTCACAAAATGAATAGCGGCCTAACCAACGCGTCCGCCTCAACAGTAACCGCGAAGGGTACCTATCCCTCCGCTATTCTTTGAAGGGAACACAATCATGAAGTCATCAATTCGCTCACTGAGCACAGCAATGATGTCGTTGGTCGCTATTTGTCTGATGGCCACACCAGGATTCGCGAAGTCAAGTCTTGATGGGGAGATTACTGTCGCAAATTCGCGTCACTCAGCTATCTCTGTTCGAGTCGACGGGCGAGCGATGGGCCGCGTCCCCCCTGGAAAACGTCGCGTATTACGGGGGATTCCAAACGGGGTACGCTTGGTCGTTATCTCGGGTAAACACGGCCCTCCGACCACCCGCAGGGTCTCCGTACCGATACAGGGTCGCGCCAAGATCCGGCTTGCGCCTCGTGTCGGTAGCGCACGCATCGAAAACAACTCATCAATCAGTATGAAGATCTCCATCGGCGACCGTTTCATCGGAACCGTGGGACCTGGGCGAACCATAACCAAGTCCCGCTTACGAGCCGGTGATCATGTTGTGACAGCGACGCCAAGTAATTATCGGTTCGCCAAGTCCGGATCGATGAGTCAGGTGCTCACCGTACGTGCGGGTGCTAGGACTCAGTTGGAGTTGGGTAAGTTTTTGGGACAACTCAAGGTTACCAATTCGAATCAACGCCGCGTCAGACTCTACATCGATGGCGTCTATGCACGACATCTAGGAGCGGGTCAAAGCACCGTCTTGAGAGCTCTTACCCCTGGCGCCCATAGCCTGTCGATGAAGCGCCGAGGCCGAACGATCTCGACGACAAGTGTACGTATTGATTTCGGGCAGACTGCCTACTGGAAGCCACAGGCACATCATCGAGGCAAGATCCGCATTGCGAACCGGTCAGGACGACAGATCTCAGTATCAATCGATGGCCGACGACAGGTTAGGTTGTCAGCGGGCGAAGCGACAACCGTGAGAAACTTAAGAGCAGGGGTCCACAGCGTAACGATCACTCGGCCCCGTGGTCGGGTTGAGCATCGACGAGTCCGAGTCCCGCGGGCTGATGAAGCCGTCGTGACTGTGTTCTCACCACGCCGTAGGCATGCGCACCGTTCTGCAGGTTCCGTCTATGTCGCCCAGAGATAATGCCTTAGACGAATGAGCGTTCGAAACGGGGGGAGGGTTTCTTTAGAAACTCTCCCCCTCTTAATTTCTAAGGCTCTGCAGAGGCTGCACTATCGAGCGAGCTCCCTCTCTATGATTGGAATGAACGCGTCGATAGGCTGCGCACCGCTTAATGGAACCCCATTCACGAAGAACGCGGGAGTACCCTCTACTCCAAACCGCGCCCCTTCGGCTTGATCAGCCTGCACCGCTTGAGCAATAGATGGATCAACGAGGCATGCCTCAAACTTCTTCGAATCGAGAGCTAGGGAACCCGCCAATTCCCGAATTTTCTGAGGACCTAACTCCGACATATTCGCGAAGAGGGCCTCGTGCATCTCCCAAAACTTCCCCTGCTGACCCGCGCACCTCGCACCAACCGCGGCGGGCAGCGCGTTCTCATGGAAGTCCAAAGGATAGTCCTTGAAGACAACTCTGACGTCCTTTGGATATTTCTTCATGACCGCCTTGAGGGTCTCACCAGCGCGCCCGCAATATGGGCACTCATAGTCGGCATACTCGACGATCACTACCTTGGCGTCCTTCGGTCCCTTACTCGGGCCGCTGGTCGAGACCGGCAAGCGGTAAACAGGCAGTGTGAGCTTCACCTTGGCCTTCGCCCTTAAATCGCTAGAGAACTTTTGGTATGCCTCCTTAATGCCCTGCTCGCGTAGATAGCCAACGAGGTCACTTCTCACCTGCTCGAGGCTCTTGCCTCCTAATCGTTCCTGCACTTCATTATAGAACGCCTTTATCTCACTTTCGGTTGGCGCCTTTACCTTGGTAATCACTTCCTTGGTAATCAATTCTTGCTCATTCGCCATGCCACGAGACTTAACCTCGTCACGTACTAAACGCTCCATCAAGAGCGCCTCCGCAGCGTTTTGCCTGAGCTCGTTTACCTTGATGTCATATGCCATCTTGGCGGCGCATAGCTCTTTCGAAATAGAACCGTCCAACTCAGCGAGTTTGATCTTGCTCTCACCAAGCTTGATCACAATGTCAGATCCAGCGCTGGGGGGAGCGGACGGGCACTCACCCGCCACCGACGACGAAGTCCCAAAACCGATTAAGATTAGAACACATAGGGTTGTTCGCATTTATCATTTCCTAATTCATATGCGGCGACCTAAGTCGACCAAAATGGAGGCCAGCATAGCGATTTATGGTTCGGACGCCAGCCCATTATTAGCTTGATTATGTAGAGGTGACTCGACTGACTTCAGGGTAAACCAATAGGAAGCATCTCATCGGAAATCTCTCGATATCGTTTACTGTCCTTCAAGCGACGAATGGCTGCAAAAGTCTCAACAGGGTCAGTGATGTCGAGTGTTGGATTTAACTGCAGCGCTGCGGCTTTAATCGACGGAGAGTCCCACCGCAAGAATGGGTTCGTCTTTCTCTCTAGATCGATCGTGCTAGGCACCGTGGAGCGCCCCTGAGCACGGGCCTCCCACGCCTTATTTATTCGGTAGCGAAGTTGCACGTTTTCCTGATCAACAGACCACGCAAAGCGTAAATTGTCCTGCGTATACTCGTGAGCGCAGCAGACCCGAGTTTGTCCAGGTAAGCTGGACAGACGCTCGAGGGATCTTTGCATCTTCGATGGTGGACCATCGAAGAGATAACCACATCCCGCTCCAAACAATGTGTCACCACAAAAGAGCACATCATCAAATACAAAAGAGATGTGCCCATCAATATGTCCTTCCGTGAGCATGACCTTCCCATCGACTCCGCCAAACGACACGATGTCTCCTTCACTGACCGCCAAGGAGAGACCAGGGATATCGTTACTCCGACTCGCAGATCCAACAACCGTCAGGTCGTCCAATATTCCTAAAGAGCCAAGATCAATATTGATCCCTATATGGTCGCGATGCGTGTGTGTGTTGAGCACCGTCGTTAGGGTGAATGAGTGTGCCTCGCAGTACTCCAAGACAGGCTTGGCCTCCGGACCATCCACCACAGCCGCCTCACCAGTCTCTTCACAGACGATAAGCCATGAAAAGTTGTCTTGCCATGCGCAGACTTGATGAACAGTGAGCAACCCATTCCCCGTCGAAAATGGGTTTTGAGGATCCGTGACACAATGAACAGTCACGCTGAGGCTCCGCGGGGCCGCGCCAAAATGACTCGATTCATCGGCGTTATGGACAGAGGGATAGCCTTCCACAACACATCGTATCCCGCGCCCCGCAGTCGGTAAGTACGATCGATATCCATAGCCAGCGCTCGTCCGATTGACTCATCGAACTCGGTCGGGCGATCACCATATGTTGTCAATGCATGACAGCAGGGCATCGCCGCGATAGGAAGGCTGTGAGTCACCGCCAATTCCAAACAGTAGTCTGTGCGACTTCCGCACGCATGCACAGCCAATAGACCGGCATCGCTAGGGGGAGTAAAATCTTGGATCTTCTCCTCGATGAACTCCACTTTGCTCCTGACCCACGGAGCCACTTCCACTGCCGCCTCCATGATTCGATCGTGAGTCGCTGGACGGTTCCGATCAACTAATAGGACCCGCTCCACGTCGCGTTCAAACATGGCGAACAAGATTCCGGTGAGCCCATGTCCGCAGCATAGATCAACGACGGTAGGCTCTCGAATACCCTTGCGAACACGCGTAAAAAACTCGAAGGACTCGGTATACTCTTTGACGTCGATCGCGCTTCTGTCGGCCAAAGCACGAGCGAAGCGGTCCGGTAACCCCTCACCCGCGAACCAGTCGTTCCAAAATGGAATCATACGGTCTCGGCGACCAGCCAAACGCCTGCCTTCATCAGAGTTGAACTGACGCAGACCCTTAAAGGTACGATCAGGTTGTGGCTTTACATGTGGATACGCGCTCATGGCTGGTGCTTATAACATAAGTGACGCGCCTTGAATTGCTCCACTCACTTGTTGAGATGGAACATATCGTATCGACCGGTGCCTGAGATTCGTTCAACACCGGCAGCATGCTTAACCTCTACCAAGAAGTCTGTCTCATATGAGTAACTCACCGGCTTACTAAATCTCGACACGATCATTCGCAACGCTGAGTTCATGCTCTTCAGCTCATCGGATCGACTTCGAAGCTTCTTTTTTTCGAACTTTCCGCGCATCAATCGTGCTGAGTCACTCGCATCTTTTGACAAGAGCGTGAAGCTCTCCGGAACACGGTATCGATTCTCATGTTGAGCGTCGGTAAAGAGAGAGGTGGGGGTGAAGGTATAATCGAAGCTCTCGAAAACGACCTGGTCTCCCTTAGTCATCAGCACATAGGCGATTCTCTTACCTTCGTAGGCCGATGTTGGAGAGATCTCGCGCATGTAGAAGGTCATGTCATCTGCAATCCCTCGAAACTCAAGAGTCCATCTAGCCTGATCATACACCGCGACTTCGGACCAAGAACGTGTACCGAAGCCGGTACCCTTCACATCTTTGGCGACACCAGAGACCGTGACAACTCCGGCCACGCTGGATAGAGGAAAAATCGTGTAGTCACTGACTTTACGATCAGCTCCAAACAGCACACGACCATTTCTAGGGCGCCAAGGCTTAGCGATCGGCGTAAACACAAGGTTCATTCGATCATTTCCGGAGACTGCGGTGAAGACCAGGCGATCTGGAGTCCCGCTCAATGTGGCGGGGCCCGCCTTAATATTGAGCTGACCAGACTGACTCTTCCATTCGTCATCATCCAGCTTCCGCTTCCAGCGGAAGGTGTGGCCATCCAGAGTGACTCTCCCCTTCGCTTCCATCTTGTGATCACCAAAACCGAGGTTGGTAATGGTGAGAGAGAAATACATATCGCCGCGCTCTCCAAAGTCGGCGTTGAAGGTGTACTTATCACCGTATCCTTCACCGTTCTTCATCGCGGGAATCAGGTGTTTTGTCTGTACAACAACCCGACCACCTTGCCAGGCTTTGATCGGCTCTGCTGCGTAACCAATAGACGTACAGATCAGTCCAAGAACAATCGTATAGACGAGTTTCAAAACGGACTCTCCTTTAAGCGGTTCAAGAGGGTGACGGCCACTCACGGTCGCTATTCAAGCCGCGTCCATGTCCGTAAGTCAATCGACAAGCTCTCTCCATCCACTTCGTTGAATCTCTGCCCACGCTCAACCGAACCGATCTCATCGGTTTCTTGGATAGCCTTGTCGTGTATCGATCGAGGCACGGGCCCCTTTTAACAGGCTAACTCACCTGCGCCTGATCACAATCAGCATCACTCAGTAAGAGCGGATCGATACAGCTAAAGTGGGCCGCACAGCGGTGACATCTGTCGGGCCAGTGTCCCATAGAGCGACTTTACCGTTGATTGCTCGTTTCGTAGTCTGGTGAGGCTAGAGCGTTATTTTCATCAAACGACGCCCAGCAATAACCCGGGGGGGGGATGCTCATGTTCGAGACAAGATTGGTCCAAGTAAAGGCGCTCTGGAGTGCATTTAAGAACCCGACGTTGACTGATGAAAGAGAGGCCGCAAGGAACGTCTGGGAACAATTACCCGAAGAGCTCAAAGTCGACGACCAAGCTCTCGGTCGCCACTCCGCAGGCTGCGCTGCTACATACGGTGTCATGGAGGCCTGCGACTTCAAGTGCACTGCGTGCTACCTGGCTGACTCTGCAAACAGGACGCCTCCGTTACCCTTCGAAGAAGTCAGAGGCCAACTCGACGTAATCAGAGCCTACCTGGGACCGTGGGGAAACACCCAAATCACCGCCGGTGAGGTGACGCTGCTCCCCTGTGAAGATCTCGTGCGAATCCTTCAATACTGTCGAGAGATTGAGCTCAGCGCGATGGTCATGACCCATGGTCAAAACCTCCTACGTAACCCTAGGTATCTTGAACGGCTCATCTTGGAGGGGGGGTTGAGTAAGCTGTCTATCCACATCGACACGACGCAGAAGGGTCGCCTGGGAATGCACGCGCGCGACAGCGAGACGGACATCAACTGGATACGCGATGCTTTTGCTAACCTGGTCCGCCAGACACGCCGCAACACCGGTCGACATTTTGCAGCCGCGACGACATACACCGTGACCGAGAAGAACTTCGATGAGATCCCGAGCGTGATGGACTGGTGCATGGATAACGCTGATGCATTTCGAATGATCAGCTTTCAGCCTACTGCGGACGTGGGTAGAAACCGTGAGTCTGAGCAGGTTGGTAAACGAGAGGCTCTCTGGGAGAAGGTCTGCGAAGGCGTCGGCGTGGAGCTGGGTAACGACGCATTTAAGTTCGGCCACCCAAAGTGCAACAGTGTCTCGATGATGTTTGTCGTCAAATACGAGAAAGACGGTGAAATGCAGAGGCGGGTGATGCCCGTCACCCGTCCTGAGAATCCGAAGGATAAGGCCTTCTTTGAGAGCCTCTTCAACGACTCTTTCGAGGGGTTTTGTCCAGATGGAGAGTCGACGCCAATGCTGCTCGCTCGCCTCTTCGGCCGGCTCTTTCATAGGCCATCGATGGCTATCCGAATTCCGTCGTTCTCATTTGGTCGAATCATTGAAGAGCGAGAATGGATGCAAGACTTCATCAGAGCATTCATGACCGGGAAGAGGTGGTCACTGAGCCCATTCGTAGTGATCGTCCACAATTTCATGAGCTCACATGAATTGGAGACTCAGGAAGGACAAGACAGACTCCAGGCCTGCGCATTTCGCGTTCCGGTCGATGGACGTATGGTGTCTATGTGCGAGCTCAACGGTACTGAGCTTAGAAAGACGCTCAATGTGAGTGACCAAGAGCGACTGGTCACCGTCCTAGAGCCGAACCGAAGGGCGAGCTAGTCAGTCATGTTGAAAATGATCCCACTCACGATACTTGTCGCGCTCGTCGCGTCCGGCTGCTTCACCACCGTCAAGCCTCAGCAGCTTGTGAAGCCTGAAGAGATCGCCAAGATGGAGAGCTTCTCCTATGGCGACTGGCAGCACGTACTGAAGGCGTATGTGGATCAGGCGGGTCGAGTCGATTACGAAGGCCTGAGAACGAACCGGGTCCGCTTAGACCGATACATTTCGCTCATCGGGGTCGTTGGGCCAAAAACTAAACCCGGTTGGTTCGAATCTAAGCCTCAACGTCTGGCCTACTATATCAACGCGTACAATGCGCTCACCCTGTTCAACGTCATTAATCGACTGCCCGAACTCCAATCCGTCAATGACGATCTGAAGAGTTTCTTCTATTTCACGACGTTTGAACTCGATGGTGAGAACATCTCACTCTACGCACTCGAAAATGATCTGATTCGACCGCGGTTTCGGGAGCCACGAATCCACTTCGCGCTCAACTGTGCGAGCATAGGCTGCCCTCAATTACCCGCCGAGGCCTTCCTGCCTGAGAGTCTAGACGCTCAATTGAAACGAGAGACTCAGAAGTTCTTGAATGAGCGCCGAAATGTGGCGTTCGAAAACGATAAGATCGTGCTCAGTCAGATCTTTAATTGGTACGAAGAGGACTTTCCTCCGTCAGCATTAGCCTGGATTCGAACCCAAACACCGGACCTTGTGTTGCCCAAGGCGGCTGCGGTCATTCATCGTCCTTACGACTGGGATCTAAATCGTCAATCTCCCGCAAGTTCTAATTCGGCTCCCTCAGCCAAGTGACCCCTTGTCCAATAGGCCAAGGTCACTGCAACGCTTCCCATACCAACACAAGGCCTGCGTCTTAGATTGAGACATTTACTGGCAGGCTATTGTCGCCTCCACAGCCCCCGAGGTGTTGAGGTCGGTCACTCATCATGACCGGCGGCGGACACGTCCACAGCGCTCCACGGACAGCTAAGTGATCGCCTCGCGGGCACAGTCAGTCAGCAAAAGATGTGAACATCTCGCAGTATCTGGCCCCATCAAAAAAAGAAGGTGACACACACCGTGCGACGGCAACAATAACCCTTCAGTATTAAACACTTACACACCAAAAACATTCCAGACATCGAGCTGACACTGAGCCTCTTTAGAGCATTGATAGTGTTGATTAATTGAACCCCAAACTAACATTACTTATATTGTTAACAATAATGCCAGTCCAGCTTGG
>CALELH010000322.1 GCA_937902595.1 uncultured Myxococcales bacterium | reverse complement strand
TGGGTTCATCGACCTGCTGATCAACCCGGAGCAAGCGACGGCGGATAAAGTGCTCGCTCTGGTGAGATACCCCGGCGTCACCGAGGTCTTGGAGTTCGCCGATGGGAAGGTGTCCCTCCTGGGGATTCAGGTGAGGCCGGACTCGCCCTTGGCAGGGCTCCGACTCCAAGAGCTGTCGGACCGTTTTCTGGAGTGGGAGTTTCTGGTCGTCGCCATCGAGCGAGTCGGTGAACTCATCGTGCCCAGCGGGACGAACGTAATCCTCCCGGGCGATGAGCTGCTCTTGGCCCTACGTTCGGAGGAGATTGAACAGGTCCTGACGAGCGTGGGTATTGAGGTCAGCCCCATCAGCAGAGTGATGATTATTGGAGGGACCGCCCTCGCGCGATTCTTGGCCCAGGGGCTCTCAGCGCGTCACGTCAAACCGAAGCTGATCGAGGTGGACAGGGGCAAGGCAGAGGAGCTCGCAGAAGCGCTCCCGAGCACCGTGGTGATCAACGGAAGCCCAACCGACGCCGCGCTCTTGATGGAAGAGAACGTCGGTGAGATGCAAGCGGTGATCACCTGTAGCGCCGTCGAAGAGACGAATCTCACAGCGGCTCTGCTGGCTCGGAGAATGGGCGCGGGCCGGATCATATCAACGACCAATGAGACCGATTATAAGCCACTTATGCGCGCGGTGGGCGTCGACGTATGTCTCAGCCCTCGTCTGGTCGCGGTCAGCTCCATCCTCCGATTTGTTCGTCAGGGTGACGTGGTGGCCACCCAAGCGATTGGGTCCGATGAACACGCTGAAGCCTTGGAGTTTGAAGTCGCTGACGACAGCGAGGCTGTCGGCAAGACCCTACAAAGTTTACGTATGCCCATCGGATCCCTCGTGGCTGCGGTGCTTCGCGAGGGACTCGTGCTCATTCCTGGAGGCCAGACCTCCATCGAGACGGGTGATCGCCTCTTGGTCGTGACGCGTCAGGCGGTCGTACATGATGTGGAGACCCTCCTGCAGCGTCCTACGCCGGTCGAGTAGTCCATGATGCAAGAACGCGTTAGTTGGGTGAATCGCCTCGCGCTCCTATCAAACTTGCTTGGGGTCCTCATGCTTGGTTTAGCCGCCGCCATGATCCCGAGCGCGCTGCTGTCCTTCTTCGACGGTACCGATGATCTCGTGGGCCACACCTGGGCGCTGACGTTGACTGGAGCTACGGGCATCTTGTTGTTCGCCTTCACCCGTCGGCGGTCGCGAGACATACACGTTGGACATCGAGAAGGTTTCCTCATCGTCGGGGTAGGCTGGTTCGCAGCAGGCATCATCGGCGCCCTCCCATACTATCTCTATGCTCAGCTCGCACCCAGCATCCTCTGCGACCCGGGGTCGCCCCTCGTTGTTGGCTCCGATTTTTGTAGTTTTACGAGCTCGGCGTTTGAGTCGATCTCCGGCTTCACGACCACGGGGGCGAGCATCATCACCGACGGTCTGTGGGGAGAGCCAGGGCTCACACCGGATGGCCGAACAGGGCTCCCTCGAGGCATCCTGCTTTGGCGTGCAGTCTCTCATTTTCTAGGCGGCATGGGCATTATCGTTCTCGGTGTCGCCATCTTACCCCTACTGGGGGTCGGCGGGATGCAGCTCTTTAAGGCTGAAGTCCCGGGACCGCAGGCGGGTAAGATCGCGCCTAGAATTGCCGAGACAGCTAAGCTCCTGTGGTTTCTCTATTTGCTGCTCTGCGTCGTCTTGTTTCTCATGCTGGTGCTTGGTGGGATGGACGTATTCGAGGCCATCTGCCACAGCTTCTCGACCATCGCGACTGGTGGCTTTAGTACTCGAGCCGCGAGCGTCTCTGGCTTTGGTGATCCTTTCGTCGAATGGACGATCATCGTCTTCATGTTGATCGCTGGGACAAACTTCGCGCTGCATTTCGCTGCCCTTCGAGGTGACCCACGAATCTACACGAAGGATCCAGAGTGGTGGACCTATGTGGGGCTAGTGGTGTTCTCTGCTGTGGCGGTCGCTCTAGCGCTTGGGAGCGCGATGCCGGACATGGGGGTTGAGGAGGCTGCTCGCCAGAGCGCCTTCCAGGTGCTCTCCCTGATGACGGGCACAGGCTTTGCGAGCGTTGATTATGAGCAGTGGGTGGGCATCCCGCTGGCCATCATGATCCTGATTGGGTTGATGTTCATAGGCGGCATGGCAGGGTCTACGACGGGCGGATTCAAGGTCGTTCGGCATCTGCTCATTTTCCGGATGTGGATTCGGGACCTCTTCTTTCTCGCTCACCCTCATGCGGTGCGACCTATCCGACTCGGCGAACGAGTCGTGTCTAGCGACGTCCTACGATCTGTATCGGCCTTCGCTGGTGCCTATATGACCACGATGATCGTCGGTGCGCTGCTCTTCTGTATAGACGGTCAGGACGCGCTGACCGCGTTTACCGCCAGCGCTGCATCGCTAGGGAACGTCGGTCCCGGGCTGGGGGCTGTGGGCCCTATGGATAACTATTCGGTTCTCAGCGCCTTCTCTAAATGGGTCTCATGCGTGCTCATGGTCCTGGGTCGTCTCGAGCTGTTTACGCTCTTGATCTTCCTCAGCCCGAGTTTTTGGCGTCGCTGAGCGTCTCAAGGGATGCGAACGCAGTCGGCCTCGATCGCCTCTGGGGCTCGCTTACACTTTCCTAATGTGACTCCATTGACCGTGTCGCCAATCTTGGCGGCGCTGCGTTCTTGCAGAGCGGTTAGAGTGGTTTGAAAGGTGTCGAAGGCTGCCCGCGCAGCGTCTTTGTCGACGCTGAACATCTCGAGGTCCGGGAGGCCCAGCTTCGCCATCCCCCTCGAGAAGAGGGTGATGCGCTCGCCGACACGCTCAGCGTTCGGGACAACCTGGCTACTCAACCATTTTTTTGAGCCCAATATCTGGGTCAGCTCCGCCTGCTTATAGGCCTTTCGAGTAGAGACATCGATGATCGGTTGATCTTGGTCAGCGACGGCGACGGTCGCTGCAAGCGCTAAGCGGATTTGACGATGCTGGGGCTGGACTCGGCCTGAGTAGCGAACGAAGGCGACGAAGCGAGACTCGAGTAGTTGAGCGCCGGCCGGCCCGAGGGACGCCGCGAGGCTCTTCACATCTAAGGGGAGCTCGTCGTTATTGGGCGCCGTGACGACAAATGGTCGGGAGCGTCTGGCCAAGGCTTTACCTGATTCCCTTCGCACTGCGGCCTTAATCGCTGAGTTCAAGGCGTCTTCATCGGACAACTCGGGACCGCCAAAGATCGCGAAGGTGACCACGGCCTGCCCACCGCTGGGCTTCTGCATCGCCTTTATGCCAGCCATTAAGCTCATGTTGGCGTGGGCATCGTTCGTTGGGACGCTGGGCTTGGGCGCTCCACAGG
>CALELH010000321.1 GCA_937902595.1 uncultured Myxococcales bacterium | reverse complement strand
CTTCAAGCTGCGAGCCAACCCGCCCCACGGGCCCGTCGTCATGGAGCGGGTGGTACAAGGTCTGGGACACCGGTTGAGTGGAGTCCCCGCCGGACACTATCGGTGGACCGTCTATACTCGCGACCCTTCCTGTCACGGCGGTGAGTGTGCTGCGCCAGCCCGGACCTTCCGCGTGGTGGAGACTGAGCCTGAGCCACAGCCTGAGCCCGAGCCTGAACCACAGCCTGAGCCCGAGGTGCTGGTACCCGATTTGACGACCCCAGCCAACGCCGCGGTCTACGAGCTCGGCGACCCGATCACGTTCCGTTACCGACGCAATAGCGACCGGGAGCACACCTTCAAGCTGCGAGCCAACCCGCCCCACGGTCCCGTCGTCATGGAGCGGGTGGTCCACGGTCTGGGACACCGTTTGAGTGGGGTGCCCGCCGGAGACTATCGGTGGACCGTCTACACCCGCGACCCTTCCTGTCACGGCGGTGAGTGCGCTGCGCCAGCCCGGACCTTCCGCGTGGTGGAGACTGAGCCTGAGCCTGAGCCTGAGCCCGAGCCCGAGCCCGAGCCCGAGCCACAGCCTGAGCCTGACCGACGTCAGTGCCGGGTCGAGCGCGTCTCTCCAAACAGCGCGCTCAGCTGGACCGGTGGGGTGTGCGATGGCCGCGCCATCTACCGCGCTCGCAGCAGTAGCCCACGAGGCAACCTGGTGACGATCTCGGCGACCAAGTGCGACGGGAGCGGTGGTCCCAGCGTCGATGTCCCTTTCTGGGTCGTCACTGGACCCGAAACACCGAGGGATGACCGCCTCTGTATTCGCGACGCTAACCTGGAATGCGCGGACCGGTCATGTTGTCGAGCCAGCGGAATATGGCGCCAAGATGATGACATCCTTACCGTGCGAAATGTCCGCGTCTTCCCTGACGACAGCGTCATTTCGCCTGAGCACGAAGGTGAGGAAAAGTACCTCTATGTTCAGAGTGGTGGAGGTGATTCACCACCGGACGCTTTTTGGTGGCACCAGGCTCAGAGTCTGAGGTTCCGAGTCGTGTGCCGATAAGTGGCTACGGGGCGCCCTTCGGGTTCGAGGGCGCCCCTCTCTTCAGCAAAACGACTATATTTCTGAGAGGCCATCATGACGTTGCCACCTTGGCGATCTCATTGGGATAGAGGTCCACACTTTGCGCTGGTTCTGCCGGTCGCCGCGGCCGGCATATCAAGCCAACGTTTTCTCTTATACCTACGTCAGAGCGTCAGCCTAGACAGAGAGACAAAAATCAAAATCATACGGAAGGTTTATGGTCGGGAGTTAACTCACCGACGTTTGCTCGCGTTGATCAGTTCGCTGTATTTAGAGTCGATCCAACTCCATGGTTTGGCTAGATCTGGACAGCTCGACAGGGCGACCTCCAAACGCATCGAGAGACGCCTGTTTCGTGCGTGGTGTGACTGGTTTGAGGTCGTGAGCGCGACGCCAGAGTTACCATGGACAGAGCGCTCTGAGACGGCAGACCCATCATAAAACGCCGCGCACACCTGGGCCCAGTGGCCTACAAGACGAGCCCATGGGACGCCGCTAACTCCTTGAGCTCTCTCAGAGTCTTCCGACCACGGACGACGCCCTCGTCGATGAGCTCCTGGTCAGTCTTCCCCTCGAGCTGACAGAGGTGCGTATATGGGGATCGGCTCAAGCTGTTCGCCAGGCGCACGGAGGCCTCTAGGTCTTGGAGTGGGAGCGTGCGCCAATCATCTAGCGGCGGTGACGAGCTATCGCCTTCGACCCCTATGGGCTCTGGTTCCGTCCAGTCGTCCTCATGATTGGACTCATGAGCAGTAAAGAAATCCAGTGAGGCTTGAGGTAGATCCTCAAGAGGCGTGTTCGCCATCCAGCCCAAAGACAGGTTCGCTTCCACACACCCGTCGTATTTGTCCCAGGTGTGCATCGCGTGAGAGAGGTAGTCGTCCTTCACATCCAGATTCGGAACAAACCGCGCCTTGATCACAGCGTAAGCGACGGCTTCGAAGGGGATCGAGCCTAGTGAAGGTCCTCGATGACGAACTCCGGCGCCAATGTACGGACGGTCGCTCTCATCGGCCAAGACTTCATCAGATTCAGGCCAGCTGGCGGTAGAGCAGATCAATCCCCGATGCTCACGATCGAACATGAAGAAGCGATCGTCTCCGAAGAAGCGCGCCTTTGAAAAAGTGGCCACGCCTACATAGGACTCCACCAAGCTATTGAGATTTGGGTCAGTGATACGAAATGAGGTCGCGTTACTCAGCAGGAGCTCATCTCCCTCTGTGAACACGACACTCTCGCCTTCCTCTAAAGGGTCACGGCCGCGAGCTGCGTCATGGAGACGCTGCGCCTCGCGAAGAAAGGTCAAACAGTCTCGCTGCATCCGCCTGTCTTCTTGGCTCCCCATCAACTGAAAGTCGCATCCCATGACTCCGCCCTTTCAAGCCCCATCCCTATGAATATACACGATAAGCACTATAGAGGCGCTCTCTAATCACATACCCAATTCAACCCTGAGCCTGCTGCTGGTCAGCCTGCTGCGCTTGTAAATCTTGAGCGAATGGACATATCGTCAGCCCGAAACTCATCCAAATACACGCTGAGCAGGGGCCCCGAGTGGCAGAGAGCGCCTACAGACATCCGACCGACCTGCCTGCTATGACCAAGGCGACTCGGCTGCTCTGCGGAATGGCTATCTTCGCTTTCTTCATGTTCGCCTTCGTCGACCCGCTGGTCGCCGATCGATACTCACTCAACTTCATATGGGTCCGTCTGACCTTGATCGCGATCGTCTCTGGGGTGTTCCTCGGGACACGGTTTGTCACCACCGTCCCTTGTATGCAGCATCTTGGGGGCGCCGTGTGTGTCATCACGGGGGTGGGTGTGGTCATCCTCACCGAGATGACCGGCGGCGCCGACACCGGCTATTGGACGATGTTGATGCTGACGTTCTTTGGGTCGGCGCTGGTCCTGCCCATGCGACCGATGTGGGCCCTCGCTTACTTCTCCATCAGCGCAGGGTTCTACGCTCTCTGGTTGTCCATCTATGACTCAACCTCTGACCCGGCGAGCTGGGCATCGAGCAACGCGGGTATTTGGCTGGCGCTCGTCGTCAGCGTCCTGGGGGTCGGCTTTATTCAGAGGATGCGCGAACGCGACTCCGAAAACCGAGAGAGGCTCGAGCAGCTCAACTCCGATCTATTGACTGAGATCGAACACCGTCGGGAGGCCAACGAGAAGCTGCTAGAAGCGCAGAAGCTCGACGCCATCGGCCAGCTCGCGTCCGGCGTCGCCCACGAGATGAACAACGTGCTCACGGCCGTGTCGTGTACCGCCGAGAACCTCAGGGCCAGCTTCAGCCCAAGCGACGAGAAGTCGACAGACATCGCACGAATACTCAAGGCGACCGAACGTGGCGAGAAGCTCACCTCAGACCTGCTTGGATTCGCGAGGAGGACTCCTCAGTCAAGCAGCGTATTGTCATTGACCCAACTGCTGCTGAGCGTAGCCGATATGGTCCGTCGTACTCATCGCGGCCGGGTCGACGTACACACCGACCTCCAAGAGCACGTCTTTGGTGTCAGAGGTGACGAACGCATTTTGTACCAAGCGGTTCTCAATCTGTGCCTAAACGGGATCGACGCCATGGCTAACGGTGACAGTTTACGGCTCAAAACCCAAAGTAAAGTCCACACCAAAGACGGAGTAGAGCAAGCGGGCGTCGAGCTGTCGGTTGAAGACTCGGGCGCAGGTATGAACGACGAGCAGATCGCCCGCGCCTTCGAACCATTCTATACGACAAAATCTGTAGGTAAGGGGACGGGCCTAGGCCTCTCGATGGTCTATGGTGCCATCGACGACCACGGTGGCAAAGTCATCATCGAGAGCGTCATTGGCCAAGGAACGACTGTCCGTGTGTGGCTTCCCCTCGTCGAAGAGTCACTGTCCATCAGCCAGGACTTAGGGATCGATGAGATCGTCCCGACCCAAATCGACGGAACCGTGTTGGTGCTCGATGACGATCCGCTCGTGCGCGAGGTCACCTGCCAGATCTTGAGGAAGGTTGGGCTCAATGTGCTCGAGGCCTCCGATGGCGCTGCAGGTATAGAGAAGTATGAGTCGATGCGAGACGAGATCGCGCTGGTGATCATCGACGTGATTATGCCGAACCTCGATGGATCGGCGGTCTTCAACCGCATTCGCGACATCGACGCCCATCAGCCAATCCTTCTCATCTCGGGCTTCGCCAAGAAGGCCGTCCTAATAGAGATCTTGGGACAGCCTCGCTGTCGCTTTCTCAACAAGCCCTTCTCAGGCCAAGGTTTGATCAGGATGGTCGACCAGCTGATCCTGAGTCCAGAACAGGAGAGCGGAATCTCAGATCAAGCGACCAAGAACATCTTGCTCGTTGAAGATGACAAGCTGCTCCGAACGCTGACCGCGTCTGCTCTCCAGGATCGAGGATACTCGGTCACTGAGGCCGTCTCTGCTGAGAGCGCTCAGCGACGCTTCGATGAGGGTAATTATCAAGCAGTCCTCTTGGATTTAGGCCTGCCCGATCTGCCCGGTTTCAGGGTCGCGGAGTATATTCGTAAGCACCCGCGAGGACGATCCGTCCCAATCTTGGCCTTGTCAGGAAAGAGCACCACTCAAGTCCGAATCGAGTGTACTGAGGCGGGCATCGATGACTTTATCGCTAAGCCTTTTCACCTTGAGCAGCTTGAGCGACGAGTCGCGGCGCTGATCCTCGCATCGGACCCCGCGACCTCCCAACGAAGACCTCCAGAAGCAGTCTGACCGATCCTGTCGGGTGAGTATCCAAGGACGACCTCTTGAGTCGGCCATGAGCGCTCAGTCGAGCCCACCAACCCACAGAACTCCAGCCATGCTATCGACTGTCCATCTCTCATATCGTCACCTGTATTGAAGAGGTAAATCTTGCGACCGGTGTTAGGGGGTGATATTCGCGGCGCGACCAAGGAACTGTCTGGAGGAGACATCAACCAATGAACATCTTAAAGAGCATACTTATTCTCTCTCTTTGCTCCGCTTTGATCGCTTGCGAGTCAAAGACCGCGAGCACCACAGAGACCGAGCCAACCTGCGAAGAAAACTGTCTCTCCGCACGCAATGATTGCCTAAGTGGAGACGGCGAGGAGGCCGATTGTACCGCTGCGCTGAACACCTGTCTGAACGCATGTGACGGAGCGACCGCGGACGCTGGCTCAGTGGCTGATGCCGGTGGCGCTGGTAGCGCTGGTGGCGCTGGTGGCGCTGGTGGCGCTGGCGGCGCTGGAGCTGAAGGCGGCGCTGGTGGTATGGCCCAGGACGGGTCATTACCGGACGGACCGTATCTGGTCATCAACTCAACAGATGCGCGCCGTGGCGAGGTCATCAGCTTGCCAGTGCGACTCATCGGTGAGCTACCAGATGTCACCGGGCTACAGTTCGACGCCTTCTTTGACGACGCCGCTCTTACCCCAGCAGAGGTAAATGGAGATCCGCCGCTTATCGTCCCTGGCGTCGACGCTAGCGCGACGGGGCACGCGGTCCAAGGCCGCCTCCAAGACGCTGGCCCGATCCCGAACGCACCTCGACGGATACGGGTTATCGCCTTTCATATTATGAATGAACTGTTCATCGATTTGGACAACGAGGACGATCGAGAGGTCGGTGTGATGACCTTCCAAGTTAATGAAAATGCACCCTTCGGCGAGACCCTTATTCGGCCGGAGGATGTCACCGTCGCGACGCCTCAAGGGATGGCGATCCCCGTCGGACGACTCGCGGGTCGGGTGACCGTTCTAGAAGACTGAGGCTCTGACCTAGCTCATTGAGTCGCTATGAGCGACCAGCACCGCTGACGCGATCTGTAGGTCCTGAACGGCGACCCCGGTTAAATCAGCGATCGTGATCTGAGCATCGTCGGATCGCCCGAACGCAGGATCTGCGACCACAGCACCAAGCTCCACGACCACATCGGGGTCTAAGAGTCCTGCGGCCAGTGATCGATGAATCTCTCCACGCGTCAGACACTGAGATATGCTGTCAGCGACGACGATGTCTGCCCTCGCGACCAGCTCCGCCGTGAGTTCCTGCTTCTCGGCAGTGTCAGATCCCACGGCGGTGATGTGAGTACCCGGACGGATCCAATCTGCCTGTAAGAGCGGCTTCGTGGATGGCGTCGTAGTCACGATAAGGTTTGCTCGAGCAGCGACCTCTGTTGGGCTCGAAACGTACGTCCCCTCGAACCCCAGAGCCTTGATGTCGTCCAGATAGGACTGCGCACGTTGAACATCCCGACTCCACACGAACACACGGCGACAGTCAGTCACCTCCAGCAGCGACTCCAGTTGCCGCCTCGCCTGAATACCTGCACCGATCACTCCAAT
>CALELH010000320.1 GCA_937902595.1 uncultured Myxococcales bacterium | reverse complement strand
GTCGTCGCCTCGAACCCCTCCTTTGCAGCGGTGACGTTGATTGGAGGTGTCAGCGCTGGGTCGGAGAATGTGATTTGCCCAATTTCATTCGTTACGCCCTCTATGACGAAGCCTGTCTCGGGGTTGTTTGCATGAACCGTCGTGTTAAGGCCATCCATATCTGGTGAGTTCATCGGCTGACCGTTCGCCCCGTTTATAACAGTGACGTTGAGCGTGCTCTCAATGCGGTCTCCCCAAACGCCTCCGAAGTCGGCGGCCGGGTCGTAATAATTGAAGCCGCCGCCAATGGTCGATCGCGAGAACTCCGTAAACCCACGAACATCTACAGGGCCGGCGGTGTTGGCTGGAGTCACTCCGATGATGGTCGTGTCATCGATGAGCTGCATGTCGACGAGTAGGTTCTCTCCGAGCTGTACCTCAACCGCGGGTGAGAAGCCCGTCCCTGTGATCGTAACGACCGTACCGCCGGCGATAGCGCCTCGGTCAGGGAAGATGGCGATTAGCTCTAAGGCCTGGAAGTAGGTGTAGCCACCTGCGACCGGTAGTGACTCGCCATTCTCTGTCACCGTGACCGGTACATTGCCTTCAACTCCAGGAGGAGCGACGCACCTAAGGCGGTTCCCATCGACGAAGTTACACTCGATCGCTCTCCCGTCGAATTGGACAGTGGTCGCCTGAGTAAACCCATTTCCAGCAATCCAAACTTCGTTTCCGCCTTCTAGTGGGCCGCGTGTTGGCGCCACCCCTGCTGTCTGAAAGCCATTCGCGAGGTCGTCGAAATAGACAAAGCCAGCGGTCAACTCGAAGCTGCCGTTATCATTCTCGACGAGGACGTCTGCCGCTCCAGCTGCTTGCCCACGGGGGGCGACCACAGTGAGCTCGGTTCGTTCATCGTT
Organism: uncultured Myxococcales bacterium; assembly: GCA_937902595.1. GTDB lineage: Bacteria > Myxococcota_A > Bradymonadia > UBA7976 > UBA1532 > UBA1532. The sequence continues at coordinate 2,637 of CALELH010000320.1, read as the reverse complement.
CGCGCCCTGAACCTCCGCGCCGTTCTGCCCAAACGAGACTCGGCTGTCTCGCGTCAGCCCACGGCCCGTTGCGGCGACGACCGTGCCGCCCGAGAGCGGGCCGACGGGTGGGTCCAAGGCTGTGATAATGAGCTCTTCATAGTAGAAGATGGCGCCCATCATTGTCGCTGAACCATTGAAGTTTGTCGCCGTCAGGTCTGCGGCCCCAGGGGAGCCAGCAGGGGCGACAACCGAGACCGTGCCATCTTCATTGTAGGTGACATTCTCGGCGTCATCGTCACCGATGGTAAAGCGAGTGCCTTCGATGAGACCCGCGCCCGAAATGATTAACTCCGAGCCTCCTCTGACGGGGATACGGGAGGGCGCGACGGAGTCGAGAGTAACGTCCTCGAAGAAAGTGAATCCCTCTTCGATCGTCGCGGTCTGTCGCTCCTCTCTTTGGTTAATTCGTACAACTGTTACGGGGGCTGTTCCGGGGCCTACGGCCGGTGTTGCACAGCGCAGATGGTTGCTGCTCTCTACGCGAACATCACCGCAGGGCTGCCCTGCAATGAGGACGCTGATGTCGCCCATGAAGCCGCTCCCGATGATTCGCACTTCGGTGCCGCCAGCGACAGGGCCCCGATTGGGAACCAGGGAGTTGAGCGTGAGCGGATCCCATTCTGCGGCGTCAGCGGCGCTGTCGGGAGACTCTGCGTCTGGAGCGGTTGCATCCACCTCGGCGTCCGCTGTAGCACCGTCTATATCCATGGCGACCGCGTCCACCGCGACATCAGCGATGGAGGTGTCGGCCCCCGTTGCGTTCTCTGGTGTCGGATCGCCATCGCAGCCTGCGAACAAGCCAGCCAATAATAAGAGAAGTGCCGTCAGCCTCGTGTAGTCGAGAAGTAAACGCATGGTTACTCTGCCTCCCCGGTCTCAGGATCAACGACATCCAGATTTAGGCCAGCTGGATAGCCGTATGAGACGTAATCGTCGTACCCGTAGATAATAACGGAAAGTGGATGGTCTGACCGAATGAAATGGACGCCGTCTCCTATTTGGAAGCGCCGTATTCTCCATTCGGCGCCGTCTCCCACAGGCTCCCACCCATCGGCGAGCGCCACATCATCAAATCGGACTTCAGCATCCACCGGCGCGATGATCGTCGCGTAATCGAAGGCGTACTTATCGGGGGCCAGAAATACGAAGTCCCCTCGATATTGCTCAACAGGAACAGCGAGGATAAACGCAGGGTCTCCCGTTCCAGCATCACCTGGCTGCAGTCTGTCCCGCGTATTCGGATTGGGCGCGTGTTCGCTCGCGAGGAACTGGCCCACCATAATGGGCTTGTCGCTGATGATTTCAAAATGCTCTCGGCTTGGGAACTCAAACCACTCTCCCGCGTTCAGCGTTGGAATGACCGTCTGAGGTGGCACGGTCTCGATCTTCGTGTCTTCCTCGGATGCGATGATCCTCCAATAATCGTTCTCATCCCCGCGGTCGTAACTCTTAGAGGCAATGTAGTGGCGTCCCCATGTGGAGATTGGGAAGAGCTGCTGCTCCAGATGGTCCGCGCAGCACGTGTTGAGGCGCGCGGCGTTGCAGTCGTAATTATTGCGGCAGGGGACCTCTCTGTCCGATTCGCATTGGCCCATTCCGTCAACGGGGTCGATGTCTACGCAGTGATTCGTGTTTGGAACATTCGCAGCTTCACTCCCACCAAAGACTACGACGGACTGGCTCGCGACGATGTAAGAGCCGGTCAGGTCTGCCCCTGGTGCGCTGGTCTCTATATTGAGTACGTCGAACTGATTGAGCACTGTCTCGAAGGTGTCCCCGGGGACCATCGCGGGGATGCCGCCGACTCCAGGTTGGGTTCGCGCCGTGACCGTCACGGTCACCGTCGTAGGCTCTTCACCAATACCCACCACCGTTAAGAAGCCTCGCAGGCGGTCGAAGCTCTGCTCTCGTGTCATCACGTAATACCTGTCACCTACGACGTGGCTCGGGAGCAGAAGTGATGCGTCGTTGCTAAAGACCTCTTCGTTCTCAAGAGGATTAAACTGATATGCGACGATCGGAATGCTGCTGCGGACACGATAGGCTCGAGGAGTGATGCTCGTCTGGTCAATGTCTCGGTGGGGCAGGTTGAATACGTGCAGCCCGAGTGGAGGGACCAAGGTGTCGGCGACTTGCTCCTCATTATTGTGGATGACCACCTGGGCCGTAAATGTCGGGTGTGGATTAGAGACGACAACCGCAAAAGGAGCGCGGGCCGCGTTGAGGAAGCCGTCGCCTCCTGGAACAAATGCGTTATCCAGGTCGGCCGCCCAATAATCACAGCCGACGTTTGTTTTAGTCTTCTCGTTCAGTGTGCAGAGCGGGACGCATGAGCCACGGTCGCACTGGCGTCCAGTGCGGTCACCATCACATCGTTCAACAACGTTGAAACGAGTGCCTTCGGGGCTGCACTCAACGATCACCTCGACGCCATTACAGGTGCGCTCTCCTGGAACACAGATGACGTCATCGCACGCTGCGGCGCCGTTCATCTCGCGACAGGTACCCATCTGGCACGCTGTGGCTTCCCAAGCCGACCCGTCGGCCCTACAGACCTCTAGAGTCATTTCATCTTGGCAGCGACTCGCGTTGGGG
>CALELH010000319.1 GCA_937902595.1 uncultured Myxococcales bacterium | reverse complement strand
GCTCCTGCGCCACCGGCTCCGCCAGTCGCTCCTGCGCCACCGGCTCCGCCAGTCGCTCCTGCACCACCAGCTCCGCCCGCGGCCCCTGCGCCACCGACTCCACCAGTCGCTCCTGCGCCACCGGCTCCGCCAGTCGCTCCAGCGCCAGCTTCACCACCAGCGCCTCCGGCACCACCTTGAGCGCCACCACCACCAGCTCCAGTCACTCCACCACCTGCGCCGCTGTCAGGTGCAGGTGGTAGCTCGACGTTCTCGAGGTCACACCCGAGAAACAACACGGCACTACACGCCATGAGACATAGAAGACGATTCATCGATTTCCCCCTTGCACGTCACCGTATTCGCCCGGTTTGATACGGTGGTAACAATCCAACCAGACTAGAATAGTGTGTTCTCCCACCTTTGGGCAAGGATCTTGCGGTGGTTGTGGCATGCCGAAGTCACAGAAGTTGGAAACAGAATAGTCACCAAGGAACCGCAGTCGCTCGGCACGCCAACATCACCATCTGTGCCCTGTTTGATTGACGAAGTTCTCGTCTACTCTCGCTCAAGCTCAACTAGGGATTGTTATCCCTGCCCGAGGACGGTAGATGAGAGGTCTAAGAAAGGAGACGCCATGGGTGATCTCGAGTGGCTCAGAGGAGCCGACGACAACCGTAATCAACAACAGGGCGACGGGGAGATTCCCCTCGATCCAGAGCAAGCCTTCCCCATCTTATGGGGGATGTTCGTGCTTCTTATGGTGGTCTGGGGTGGCGCGACGGCGTACTTCACCGTCGAGGCGAACGAAGAGGCGGTGATTCTGCGCCTGGGTGAAGTCCACAAGATCGTGGGTCCAGGTTTTCACGCCAAGGCACCTTTCGGCATCGATCGGGTGTTCAAGGGCGCCGTCAAGACCGTTCACCAAGCAGAGTTTGGCTATCGCACGGTCAACGCGGGCGTCAAGAGCCAGTTTAACACCACGAGCCCAGACGTCGTCGCCGAGGCCACCATGCTGACGGGCGACCTCAACTTGGTGCTGGTCAACTGGGAGATACGCTACAAAATCAAGGCCCTTAAGGACTACCTATTCGAGGTCCGCGACCCTGTCGGAACCCTGCGGGCCATCTCCGAGGCGGTGATGCGCACCGAGATCGGAGACCGGTCGGTAGATGAAGCGCTCACCCTGGATCGTACGGTGGTTGAGAACACCGTGGCTAAGAAGATGCAGGCGCGTCTAGACCACTTTAAGTGCGGTATTCAGATCGTAAAGGTCAACCTTAAGAAGTCGGATCCACCAGACGCCGTACGCGACGCCTTTAACGGCGTGAACCGAGCGATCCAGATTCGAGACCGCATCGTCAACGACGCCGAGGGTGAGCGAAACAAGAAGATCCCCGCGGCTCGCGGCGCTAAGGACCGAGCGGTCAAGGAAGCCGAGGGATACAAGATTGGTCGACTGAACCGCGCTAAGGGCGACACTCTGGCGTTCCTCTCAGTGTTGGAAGAGTACCGCAAGGCGGAGGACGTCACGCGACGCCGACTCTATCTCGAGGCGATGGAAGCGGCGCTGCCCAAGGTCGGCGAGTTGACCTTGGTCGACAGCTCAGACAATGGAATCCTGAAGCTCTTAGACCTGAACCGGAAGCTACCCAAGAAGGGAGCAGCGAAATGAGCGTACGTACCTGGACAATCCTGACCGCCTTCGCAGCGCTGATCGGCGGCATCCTATACACATCTCTCTACGTGGTCCCCGTGTACCAATATGCCATCGTGACCCAGTTTGGTCGCGTCGTGGCGACGCGTACGGATCCGGGTCTACAGTTCAAGATCCCCTTCGTGCAGGCGGTCACCATGATCGACAGCCGCCTCCGTGAATGGGACGGCGAACCCGCTGACCTGCTGACCATCGATAAGGAGAACATCGAGGTCAACACTTGGGCGCGCTGGCGCGTGACTGAGCCACAGCGTTTCTACGAGGCGCTCCGCACTGAGTCCGCCGGCCAAAGTGTGCTGGACGGTCTGGTGGACGCGTCGGTGAAGAACGTCATCTCTGCTAAGACGCTGATGGAGACCCTGCGCAACTCTAAGCGGGTGCTCAAGTATTCGGCCAAGGAGCTGGAGGATGCTGAGGCCGCCAAGGGCGTCGACATCGTCGACGGCCGCGAGAAGATCGTCGGTCAGATCTTGACCGAGGCTGGTCGCGCGACCGTCGCTGAGTATGGCTTTACGGTCAACGGCCTCGAGGTCAAGCACATCAACTACGTGAAAGCGGTTATCCCAAAAATCTACGAGCGGATGCGCTCCGAGCGTGTACGTATCGCGAACCGGTACGAGTCTGAAGGACGCGAACGCGAGGCCAAGATCCTCGGTAAGATGACGAAGGACTTGGAGCAGATCTCCTCGGAGGGCTACGCCGAGGCGACCCGTATCCGCGGTGAGGCCGACGCACAAGTGCTTAAGATCTACGCAGACGCCTACGGCAAGGACTCGGAGTTCTACTCCTTCAGTCGCAGCCTAGCGCTCTACCCGAAGACTCTTAACTCAGGTACGCGGCTGGTCTTGTCTACGGACGACCACGACTTCCTACAGTACGTAAAGCACCACAAGGTCGCTAAGCCCGCAAAGTAAGGTGCCCGTCAGCCGACGGTCCCAGCCCCTCTGAGCGCCGCGATCTGCGCGGCGTCATAACCGAGCTCTTTGAGGACCTCGTCCGTGTGCTCGCCCGGCTTCGCGGCCGGTGTGGGTGTCGCGGGCGGAGTACGATCAAAACGAGGCGCTGGCGCTGGCTGAACGACTCCACCCACCTCGACAAAACTCCCCCGAGCTACGTTGTGCCGGTGAGCGGCCGCCTCGCTGAGTGACAGCACCGGATACACACACGCGTCCCGGTCTTCGAAGATCCCCGCCCACTCATCTCGTGTCTTTTGTAAAAACGCCTCAGTGAAGAGCGCCTTGAGTTCGGGCCAACGAGACTGGTCGTACTGTCCAGGGAGTGACCCAACGTCTAGACCGAGGGCAGCGATCAACTGAACGTAGAACTTAGGCTCGATAGGACCGACGGCCATGTGCTCACCGTCCTTGGTCTCATAG
>CALELH010000318.1 GCA_937902595.1 uncultured Myxococcales bacterium | reverse complement strand
GTGGCGCTCTATGGCCAGGAACGAGAAGAGGTCATCGCATATATTGGGGACGGAAAAGGTGCCTTCTCCGACACGACCATCCATCGCGCCAACACGCCACTCTGGGGAGCGACTCGCCTTAGGCTCGTTGATCTCGACAAAGACGGGAAGCTTGATGTCCTTGTAGCCAATGGGGACACCCTCGACGCGCCGCGAATCGCCTCTTTTCAAGGCGTTCACCTCCTGAAGAACCTCGGACGAATGAAATTCTCGCACCAGCAGCTGATCGCTTTTCCTGGCGTCCAGGACTTCCAGGTCTTCGACTACGATAAGGACAACGACCTCGACATTGTGGCCGTCGCGAGCCTGCCTCCATCGATCGTGAAACTCGCGAAGCGCGCGTTGCCAGCCGGCCGCGTCCTCGCGTCTGCGATGCTACTCGAGCAGCAACCCGAGGCTCAATTCAAGGCGTACACCCTCTCAGATGACGCCCCCTGCTTCTCCTCCTTGGGGGTCTCTGCGGGGAAGAAGAAATCACTCTTGGCTGGCCACTTTGGCTTAGGCTGGGATGTACTAGGGCACACGCAGACGATCACAACGAGACAAACCGTCCTCAATGACTGCGCGTCCAACATCCCATTTGAGGAGTGGTCCATCGTCGCCCAAGGCGAGGCGCCCGCCGCCCCCAAGCCCATTGGCCTCATGGCGCAACGGCTTGAGGACAGGGCCCGCCTATATCAACGTGAAGAGGCCTTCGGGCGACTCCTTGAGACCCAGCCTCTCAAGGGTGACTTCCACATGGGTAGAGGCATCACGCTGGCCCAGATGGGTAAGAAGGACAAGGCGCTTGAGGTGATGCGCAAAGCGGTACAACTTAACCCCAAGAAAGCTGACCTTCTCATCAATGTCGCCACACTGTTAAACGAGATAGACGAGCACAAAGAGGCGATCTTGATGGCAGATAAAGCGCTCGCTCAACGCCCTAATTTCCCAGAAGCGCTCAACGCGAAGGCGATCGCGATCGCGAAGATGGGGAACGTAAATGAGGCCTTAAGGCTGACGACCATGGCGGCCAATCAGAAGCCCGATTACCTCCCCTTCCAGTTCAACCTTGTTCACCTCTATATGTTTAAGGGAAAACAAGAGCAGGCGTTGGATATCTTGGATCAAGTGCTGATCCGACATCCCGGCCACCAGGTCGCCCGCACCATGCGAGATCAAATCCGCCAGCGTGGCGCGCCTCCAGCACCACAGTAAGCCGACGAGCCGACCGATTCAGGAGTATACCTGTGGCCCTCCCATCTACCATCCTTCGCTTTAATTTAGAGGTCGCCGATGTCGATCGCTCCACGTACGAGACCTTGGAACTCCGGGTCGCTAGACACCCGTCCGAAGGCGACCACTTCCTCGTAACGAGAGTCATCGCGGCCGCTCTTCATATTGGAGATGGTGCCGAGCTATCAAGGGCTGGCTTGTGTGACCCTGACGACCCGCCCGTCCTCGCCAAGGACCTAACGGGCCGCATAACCCATTGGATCGACATTGGGTCGCCCTCGCCCGACCGCCTTCATAAGGCAGCAAAGAAAGCCGACAATGTGTTTGTCTACACGTATCGACGCCCGGAGCCGCTTGTAGAGTCTATCCGGAAGGCTGGGATTTACAGAGCCCAAGACCTCCAACTCTTCTCTCTCGATCAGGGCTTCCTCGACACACTGGCGGGAAGCCTTGGGCGAACGAACACCTGGGCTCTTGTCCGGACGGAAGGCGAGCTCTTCGTGACCGCCGGTGAGACCAGCGCTAGTTGCCCTCTTTGCCTACACCCAATTGAAGGCTAAGCGTCTGACTCCACGGGGTCGGCGTCGATCCTCATGTCCTTTACATATCTCCACTGGAGAGCGAGGTAGGCTAAGAGCAGGCCTCCAGCGAGCGCCTGTGTGACCGCCGCGCTCAGGTGCACGCCGGGGATGAGCCCACCCCGAAAGATCATGTACCAAACACCACCTAAGAAGATAAAAATGAAGTTCATGAAATTGTTCACGGCGAAGGTTTGCCCCCTCATGCCTGCGGGCGGTGCGTCTTGGAGGTAGGATTGGATCGGCACGACAAAAAACGCCCCAAAGAACCCGATGCCTACCATTGACGCCTTCGCGAGCCAAAGAGCCCCGCCCTCACGACTCACGACGGTCCCTATCAAGAGCAAGCTCATCTGTGACACGACCATCAGAATCGCGCCCGCGGTCACCAGGCGACCCAAGGGGAAGCGCTTAGCCATCGCTGGCGCTACGAGACTCCCGACGATGATAGAGACGGCCAAGAAAACCAATAGATACGAGATCTCCGTCGCCTCGCCGGGCTGGATATTCAGATAGCCTGCCTCACCGAGCCCTGTGATGGCCTGCTGGACGATGCCGCCGTTGAACCAAAAAAAGCTATAGAGCAGCACAATAGAGAAGAGCCCCTTCTTGGCCCTCAGCTTGCCTATGGTCTGAAAGAGGTTACCAAAAGGGTTACTGCTGACCGCGAGCTCAGGCTTCTGGGCTGCGAGCGGCCGCATAAAGGCAGCGAACACCGTCCCCACGATCGCGAACGCAACGCACACCAAGCCGACGATCCAGAGGGTGTCCCCAAAGTTATCTAGGAGCGGCCCCGCTAATGCCTGACCAAACAGAACCCCCATAAAGGTGGTCATTGCAATGGTACCGTTGGCTCTCACGAGCTTCGATGGACCCACAAGCTCTGGAATGACGCCATACTTTGAAGGACCAAAGAAGGCCGATTGGAGGCCCATCAGGAAGAGGACCCCCAGGAGGAAAGCCCAACTTTGGATCTGCAGGGCCCACAAGCCCAACCCCATCACTACAATCTCGGCTAGCTTCATTCGCCAGATAATGGAGCGCTTGCTAAACCGCTCACTCAGGTCGCCAGCCATTCCGCTAAAGATGATGAATGGGAGAGCGAACACCGCGAAAGCGAGCCCTTGCTTGTCTTGTCCCGGGAAGAGCGTGAGCGCCGCCATAAGCAACAGCAATTGCTTAAAGAGGTTGTCATTGAACGCCCCCAAGAGTTGGGCCCCCACCAGCGCACGGAAGTCCCGCGGTCGATCTCCTGGCTGAGTTGCATCACTGTGGTCCGTTGGACTCTCCGCCCCATCCATACTCATATCAATCTCCCTTTCGAGGGTGCGCTGGGAAAATTGATACGCCTACGAGTAACTCCCCACAAGCAGAAAACCACAAACAACACGCCCCCCTGGCCAGACCCGCCGTCGGACTGGAGGCAACCACCGTCAGGCGACGCCCCCCCATGTTCTCCCGCAGCATCCTCAGGAAACCTGTCGGCAAGACCGGCATCCGCGTCGACTGCGGGAGCGGCGTCTCTACGGACCGGCATCTGGGTCCCTAGGCCCTGGTCGGACACTAATCCATCGTCACCGGCCAGCCCCATGTCGTGGGTTACATTAGCGCCCCCATCTAGGACAGTGACCACCCCGGCATCCCCCAGTCCGCCATCGTCCGGAGGAGGGTCAACCCCACCATCCTGACCATCTGGAGGTGTAAAGGCCGGCCCTTCGGGCTCACCGAGAAGCACGCCCTCAGGGAGCGCGCCGCCAGAGACGGGGTGTCGTCCAGCTAGCGCTGCCTCCCCGTCACTCACACCGTCGCCCTCACGCGCGCCCTCATCAGTTGCTGCTTCTGCAGCCGCCCTGTCCGCCTGCTCAGCATCGCCAGCCAACAGCGCACACAGCTTCTCCAGC
>CALELH010000317.1 GCA_937902595.1 uncultured Myxococcales bacterium | reverse complement strand
TCGATGAACCCATGCTCTATCTGCTTCTCGTAGAACTCGCGATAGCTCGGCTCTCGTACACGGGCCACGCGCACCGCGTCCTGCCGCCCTAGGAAAGCGGCGTTCATGCAGGCCATCATGTTGACCTCATCAGAGTCGGTCACCGCGACCACCATATCCACATCTTGAATATCGGCGCGCCTCAGGACACTTGGATGGGATCCATAGCCGCACACGCCAACCACGTCGATCTGGTCGGTGATCTCTTTGAGTCGAGTCGAGTTCGGATCGACCACCGTCACGTCATGGCCTTCTTCGACCAATCTATCGGCGATGTTCTCTCCGACGATCCCCGCTCCAATGATCAGCGTCTTCATCTTGGACTCAGCGCTCCCGTCACTCTATCTCGCCTCCGATTATAAGCGTTGTTTCCTCTGCGTCGAAAAACGACTCAAAATTGACTTGGTGGCACATGTAGGCAAAAGTAGCACATAAGGGCGTTCTTGCGTCTATATTAATAGGGTTTTGGAGTCCATAGTTGAGAGCCGTAACGGAATCTATAGGTCGCTGGGTAATCTCCGGCACCGAGGGCACAGGCCGGGCCGCGATGCTCGTGGGCGAGACCTTTGTCTGGATGTTCCGGCCCCCCTATCGATTCAAACAGCTGTTCCTCGCGATGGAGTTCGTGGGTGTGGGCAGCCTGTTCATCGTCTTACTCACGGGACTCTTTACCGGCGCGGTCTTCGCGCTACAGGGAGCGGTCGCGTTCCGACTGTTTAACGCTGAGAGCCTCGTTGGTCCCACCGTGGGGCTGTCCCTCGCACGAGAGTTGTCGCCGGTGTTGACGGGCCTCATGGTGACCGGACGCGCTGGCAGCGGCATCGCTACGGAGCTGGGTACGATGCGGGTCACCGAGCAGATCGACGCCCTATATACGATGGCCGTCAACCCTGTCCAATATCTAGTGGTCCCTCGATTCATAGCGGGTCTAGTGATGGTGCCTCTCCTCTCCATCCTGTTCACCTTGATCGGGATGTGTGGATGCTACTTTGTCGGCGTCGTCTTACTCGGCATCGATGAAGGGATATTCATCGCCAAGGTGCGGTGGTTTGTCGACCCTCGAGATTTGATGAGTGGTCTCATCAAAGCCTGCGTCTTCGGAGGCATATTGACGATGGTGGGCTGCTACAAAGGATTTAACGCGTCGGGCGGCGCCCGCGGGGTCGGGATCGCAACCACGCAATCCGTCGTCGTCTCGAGTATCCTGATACTGGTCGCCGATTACTTTCTAACCGCGATCATGTTCCAGTGAGGTTAGCGTGAAGGACTCAATGGCACCGCTTAAGGTAGGGATCGTCGTCATCATCTCGGCGATCGCTATGGTGTATATGCTGAGCCAGGTCCAAGAGGGCATGGGTGGCGACGCGCAAGGTTATCGAGTCTTCGCAGTCTTCGATGATGTCGGAGGATTGGCTGAGAAGTCGAGCGTGAGCATCGCTGGGATCAGCGTGGGCCGGATCGAGAAGATTGAGTTGGCGGGCGACAAAGCGAAGGTCTGGATTCGAGTTCAGACCCCCCTCAAATCAGACGCGCGGATCGCGAAACGTCAGGCCAGCCTCTTGGGAGAGTATTTCCTACAACTTACGCCGGGATACACAGGCTCGCCCCTCGCCGATGGAGACCAGATTAAGTTCATCGACTATGACACCCCTCCAGCTGCCCTCATGAACGACCTCAAGGGGATCGCTCAAAACGTCGTGGACATCACCCAGAACCTAAAGCGTGCCCTGGGTGGAACCGAAGGAGAGCAGCGCCTGATCGGGATCATCAAGAATTTCGAGGGCGTGGCCCAAGACATTCGAGACTCAGTCAGCGGGAATCATGAGAAGTTCGACGCGGTCGTAGACAACGTCGTCGCCGTCACTGGCGAGGCGCGACAGTTCACCAAGGAGTTCAGGCTCAACGCACGGGAAATTCTCGGTGACGCGAAGTATGTCGTTCGAAGCGTTCGAGCCATCGTCGGCGAGAACACGGCGACGGTCCAAGAGGGCTTTGAAGGGTTAAAGGGAGCGGTCGGTCGCATCCAGCGTGCCCTAGACAAGCTGGAGTCTACCCTGGAGGCGACCGAGTCCATCACTCGCAAGATCGATGAAGGCAAAGGGACCATCGGGAAGCTCATCAATGACGATCGTTTAGCGAACAACGTCAACGGCATCGTGGAAGAGTCCGGAGACTTCATCCGCAAGATCACGCGACTGCAGACCATCGTGGGAATGCGCAGCGACTATTATGCCAGCCGTGGCACCGTCAGGAACGCGTTGGAGCTTCGTCTCCAACCGAAACCCGATAAATATTACTCCCTTCAATTGGTCGATGACCCACGCGGCGCGACCAGCTTCATGGAGACGGTCACCAGCACCAGCGCGAGCGATGAGGATCCAGTGACTCGGGAACAACAGACGGTCACCGAAGATCGGTTTCGGCTCTCCCTTCAGTTCGCCAAGCGGTTCTGGCTGACTACCGGCCGGATCGGCATCATCGAAAACAGCGGGGGCCTAGGGATCGATCTACATTTATTGGGTGATGATCTTGAGTTCTCTACGGACCTCTTCTCTTTCGACGCGAACTTGAATCCACGCCAGCGAGCTTGGGGCACGTATAACTTCTTCAACCACCTCTACTTATCGGCGGGCGTGGACGAGCTATGGAATTCAGAGATTAGAGATGTCTTCTTCGGTTTTGGGCTTCGCTTTAATGATGACGATCTGAAGACGATATTAACGACCGCGCCGACGCCATCCTTATAAGCTGGCAACGCATCTGATCTCACGACTCACCGAAGCACCGATAAACACTGATCTACCAAACAGATTGACAGATGAGCAACTCGCGATTAATGTGCCGCGTTCCGCGGGCCGGAGAGGGTCCGAAGTGCGCTCTGTTTCGGGTGCAAGGACGGTGTCTCGATGAAGGTTTTAAACCTTAGATTTAGAGTGGATGACCTGACCAGTGAAAGTCGGGCGTTTGAGGGTCAGCTCACAGAAGAGCTCCTCGCGTCTCATCTTCCTGGCTTGGTTGGCGCGCTAGGTTACCGAGTCGAGAGCCCGGGAGAGGTCGCCGGTTCGGCGTATCTCTCTCACGGTGGCGAGGTGATTATCGATGGTCAGATCGGCGTAACGGTCGGCTTCGATTGCACTCGCTGCCTGTCTTCGCGATCGGTGAAGATCTCGGTCAAGCAGAGCCACGCTCTGATATCGAGAGCCGCCGACAGCGACGGCGCTGAAGAGATCGTGGTCTCAGATGATGAGGACACGGACGTAGTATATTCGTTTGAGGGTGATGAGGTCGATTTGAGTGATCTCTTTCGTCAGGACTTGGTGCTCGCGCTTCCTATGAACCCGAGCTGTGAGACCGCTGGCGTCGCCGATTGCACGTACGATGAGACGGCGCAAAAGGCAGAGAGTGAGCAGATAGACCCCCGTTGGGCACCCCTTTTGGAGCTTAAGAAGAAACTGAACTGAGAGTACATCGATACTCTCTTTGAGCGAGGTCATCATGGCAGTACCAAAGCGACGTAAGTCTCGAGCCAGGCGCGACACACGACGTGCCACCCACAAGATTAGCGCGTCGGTGTTCAACACCTGCTCCAACTGCAACGCGCCCAAAGAGCCGCACCGGATTTGTCCTGCGTGTGGTTGGTACAAGAACCGCTACGCACTTGACGTAGTCGAGGTCGAGGTCTGATCGAACCCCCCTCCGGGATTCGCCTGCCAATCGTCACTCGATGAACCAACCAGAAAAGTCGGTCTCCCATCAACAGCCGGTCGCGGTTGACGCGATGGGTGGCGACCGCGCTCCGGCCGTAGTCGTAGAGGGCGCTGTCGCCGCATGCCAGGACGGCCACGGGCCGGTAATTCTGGTTGGAGACGAGGCGCGCATTCGCGCTGAGCTTGAGCGCTACGAGGCTGCAGATCTACCGATCCAAGTTGTCCACGCAGATGAGGTGATCGCCATGAGCGAGAACCCGGCCCGCGCCGCGCGGAGCAAGCGTGAGAGCTCCATGCATAAGTGTTTTGAGTTGCTGAGGGCGGGCGAGGCCTGCGCCGTCGTGTCGGCCGGAAACTCAGGCGCGTTCCTGGGGGTTGGGCTGCTCTCCGTTAAGCGAATGAAGCGCTGCGACCGCCCAGCGATCGCGACGAGTCTACCCAGCGCGAAGGCACCCACGATCCTGCTGGACATCGGCGCAAACGTTGAAGTGCGCGCAGCACATCTGGTTCAATTCGCGCTCATGGGAGCGGCCTATTCAAAGGTGAAGTATGGGCGCGAGCGCCCAACCGTAGCGCTACTCTCTAATGGTACAGAGGCGACGAAGGGCACCGATACGCTCCGCGAAGCACACCGCCTGCTGACCCAAACCCATTTGAACTATATTGGCTTCGTCGAAGGACGAGATATCCCTGAAGGATGCGCCGATGTCATCGTAACCGATGGTTTTGTGGGTAATGTGGTCTTGAAGCTCCTCGAAGGTGTGGTCACGAGCCTTATCGAGCGCGTTCGGGACAGCGTGAAAAATAATTGGCTAGCAAACCTCGTCTCACCCGCCATGAAGGGTCCCCTCGAGGCGCTCTTTCATGAGCTCGATTGGCAGAACACTGGTGGCGCGCCGCTCCTCGGGCTCAACGGGGTGGCGATGGTCGCTCACGGTCGCTCTTCGCCGCGCGCGATCTGCAACTCAATCAAGCGTGCGCGCGCCTACGCCGAGGTTGGACTCATGGACGCTATCAACGATTCACTCGCTGAAAGCGCCCCGACAGAAATGACGAGTACATCAGAGTTACCACTGAATCGACTCACTGGAGAGGGCGACCGGCCAGCCTCAGAGTCATAGGCTCGCGCACCGCTACGCGGTGGAGCTGACGCGCTCTCCTTGACATAGGGCCCCAAAATTGGGTAGTGAAGCGCGCGTTAGAGGCTTTCATGGGCGCGCGCGACGCCGTTCAGGCCAAAGCCCACAGACACAAGGAATTGTCATGGCAAGCATCGAAGATAGAGTCCGCAGTATTGTCGCAGAGCAACTCGATCAGGATGAAGTCGATATCGTTCCTGAGGCTTCGTTCATCGAAGACCTCGGCGCAGACTCCCTCGACCTCGTCGAGCTCGTCATGCGTATGGAAGAGATCTTCGATGTGGAGATCCCGGACGAGGACGCTGAGAACATTCGGCTCGTACAAGACGCGATCAACTACATTCAGCAGCACCTCTCTAGCAAGTAGACGTGCCGCAGCCTGACGGTTCTTCCGTCAGCCTTTGAAATTCGGAGACCAAAATGGGACGCCCAGCACAGCGCAGAGTCGTCATCACCGGTATTGGTCTCGTTACGCCTATCGGCTGCGACGCCCAAACAACCTGGGCCTCTCTCCTTGAGGGCCGCTCAGGGATCGGCCCAATCACACAATTCGATACGACCGATCACCCCGTCACCATCGCCGGCGAGGTCAGTGATTTTGACCCGCTCAAATGGATTGGGCGCAAAGACGCCAAGAAGATGGATCGATTTATCCACTTCGCTATAGGCGCCTCGATGATGGCGCTGGAGGACGCGAATCTCTCAGTCCCGGTACCGGATCCCGACCAAACAGGCGTCTTATTAGGCGTGGGGCTCGGAGGGCTTCGGACGATAGAGGACGCAGGAGAGATCCTGAGGACGCGAGGGCCTAGGCGACTCAGCCCCTTCATGCTCCCGCGACTCATCTCCAATCTAGCCCCCGGTCAAGTGTCGATCATGACGGGCGCTCGGGGACCCAATTGGAGCCCCGTAAGCGCTTGCGCCACAGGCGCAAACGCCATCGGCGAGGCCACCAACATGATCCGGGAGGGTCGCGCCGACGTCGTCATCTCCGGTGGGACAGAGGCGACCATCACCCCCCTTGGGGTCGCTGGGTTTGCGGCGATGCGCGCGCTCTCTACGCGAAATGACGATCCTCAATCGGCTTCTCGACCATTCGATGTAGATCGGGACGGCTTCGTGGCCGCAGAAGGTGCTGGGGTGATGATCCTCGAGTCTCTTGAGTACGCCCAATCCAGAGGGGCCAACATCTACGCAGAGGTTGTGGGATACGGGCAGTCATCAGACGCCTATCATATGACCTTGCCCCACCCTGAAGGTGACGGGGCACGCCGCTGCATGTTGCACGCGCTCGCAGACGCCAATCTGGACCCGAGTCAGATCAAATACATCAACGCCCATGGGACCTCGACCCCCGCCGGGGACATCGCAGAGTCAGCGGCGATTGAGTCCGTCTTTGGTGAATACGCATCCCAGCTATGGGTGAGCAGCACCAAGTCCATGACTGGTCACCTTCTCGGCGCCGCCGGTGCCGTGGAGGCCGCCGTCTGTGCGCTCACCATAAAGCACGGTCGAGTGCCTCCAACCATCAACCTTGATAATCAAGACCCGAGCTGCCGTCTCGATTATGTCGCCGGTACTGCCCGCGAGGGCGACATCGAATACGCGCTGTCAAACAGCTTTGGGTTCGGAGGTACCAACGTCAGCTTGATCCTAAAGACCTACCGAGAAGAGGAACTCTCATGACACTCCGCATGTGCATCGCGTCCGACCACGCTGGTTTCGATCTGAAAGAGGCTCTCGCTGAGCATCTCACCAACCGCGAGGATGTCACCGTCGTCAATCTCGGCCCCGAGTCTGCGACCCGGTGCGACTATCCAGATTACGCCGCCGCGCTCGCTCGCGCCGTGAGGTCCGGAGAGTATGATCGGGGTGTCTTGGTCTGTGGCAGTGGCATCGGCGTCTCGATCGCAGCTAATCGGTTTCCTGGTGTTCGCGCCGCGCTCGCTCACAACGCGACGACCGCGCGTCTGAGCCGAGAGCACAATAACGCCAACGTCCTCTGCCTCGGCAGCCGCTTGATCGGCGACGTGATCGCAGTCGAAGCCGTCGACGCTTTCATCGCCGGTGAATTCGGAGGTGGCCGTCACGCGGACCGGCTCGCCAAGATCGACGCTTTGGAGGTCGACTGAGTATGTGCCCATTCTGCGGCTCTGAAGATACCCGCGTACTCGACTCTCGCTACGTCAGGGAACAACAATCCACTCGACGTCGACGCTGCTGTAATGGGTGTGAACGCCGTTTTACGACATACGAGCGCGTCGAGCGGCTGCTGCCTGTCATCGTGAAGAGAGACGGAAGTCGCGAGCCCTTCAACCGAGACAAGCTCAGAGTCGGTCTCCAGATCGCATGCCGGAAGAGGCCCATCGTCTCAGGGGACATCGAGGCTCTGATCACGCAGGTCGAACGACATTTCGCAGAGGCGTCGGAGAGAGAGGTCAGCTCGAGCGAACTTGGCCATCATGTCCTGTCCTGCCTGAAGGATCTAGATGAGGTGGCTTATGTCCGCTTCGCGTCCGTGTACCGCGAATTCTCGGACGTAGGACAGTTCATGACCGAGCTGGATGTCCTACAGAAGGACGCAATCAAATCTAAGTCGAGCGCTGAGAGCTGACTCCGATGAACTCTGCCTCCCACGATCAATACATGCGTCGGGCGCTCTCTATCGCCGCCAGCGCAAGTCACCGCACGAGCCCAAACCCGATGGTGGGCTGTGTGATCGTTCGTGATGGAGAGATCGTCGGAGAAGGTGTCACGCAACCTGCGGGTCAGGAGCACGCCGAAGTCATCGCTTTGCGAGCAGCCGGTGAAGCTGCGCGAGGTGCTGATATGTACGTCACCCTGGAGCCCTGCTGCCACGTCGGTCGTACCGGCCCCTGCACAGAGGCCATCATCACTGCGGGCGTAGCTCGGGTGTTCACAGGGATCATCGATCCGAACCCCGTCGTCCACGGTAATGGACTTCAAGCCCTTGAGAGCGCAGGAGTCCGCACTCGGAACGGCGTCCTAGGTGCTGAATGCGCGACCCATCACGCCGCGTTCTCTCGCTTCATTCGAGAGTCGCGACCGTGGGTCACATTGAAGGCGGGCATGTCATTGGACGGACGCATCGCGACGCTCGGTGGGGACTCTAAGTGGATCACCGGGGATGAAGCACGCAAGGACGCCCATCGGCTCAGAGCGACCTGTGACGCGGTCCTCGTCGGCGCCGAGACGGCCCGACTTGATGAACCTAAGCTGACCGTTCGCCTCGTAGACGGGGATGATCCCCTTAGAGTCGTCTTGGACACCAACGCGTCTCTTGACGCTGACTCACCCATCTTTGGCGATGGATCGGTGCTGTTTCATGGAGAGGCGGCTGACCGCGAGCGCCTTGAGGCGATTAAGGCGACGGGCGCCAGGGTCATTTGCGCTCCTATGGACGGTGGTCGGCTCCGTCTCTCTGTCATCTTGGCCGAGCTCGCTCAACTCGGCGTCGTCTCGCTCTTAGTCGAAGGGGGCGGACAGGTACACGCCTCTTTCCTTGAAGAGCGCTTCGCTGATGAAGCTTGCTTTTACGTCGCTCCCAAGATCGTGGGCGAAGGTCGTTCAGTGATCTCAACCCCCTCCGTAGGCTCTATCTCCGAGAGTTGGAGCCTAGCGCGACCACAGATCACGAAATTGGGTGATGACGTCCGAATCTGCGGACGGATCAATTATCCCAATTCGGACAAAGACTGAGGGTCAGACGATGTTTACCGGGCTGATCGAAACCACGGGTGAGATACGACGTCTAGAGAGGCGGGGGCCAGGCGTGCGCGTCTCCATCACGACCGGATCAACCTTTGTGTCAGAGCTCGAGCTCGGTGAGAGCGTGGCCTGTGACGGCGCGTGTTTGACGGTTGTAGAAGCGACGGACGACACCTTCGTCGTCGAGGCTTCAGGAGAGACCTTAGCTCACACCACGCTGTCCAATCGACGTATTGGAGATTCCTTACATCTTGAGCGCGCTCTGGCGTTGGGCGCACGATTGGGAGGGCATCTCGTGACGGGTCACGTCGACACCATAGGCCGGGTACGAGAGAAGACAGCCATGGGAGAGTCGACCGTTATGATCTTCGATGCGCCTCCGACTGTCTCAAGATACATTATACCTAAGGGCTCCATATCCATTGATGGGGTGAGCCTCACAGTGAATGGCACAGATGAATCAGGGTTTGACGTGGTCCTCATCCCCCACACTCAGAGTGTGGTAAACCTAGCCAAGAAGCGGGTCGGTGACTCAGTCAACCTAGAAGCCGATCTGATCGGAAAGTACGTGGAGCATCTCCTCTCAACACAAGAACGCGGCCCCTCGTCCTCGAGAGTGAGCGAGGCGCTGCTTAGGGAAGCAGGGTTCGTTTCGTGAGGCGTGAAGACAACGAGAGTATCGCTCGCATAGAGCAAGCCGTAGAGCACATCCGTAATGGCCGTATGGTCATTCTAGTCGACGACGAAGATCGTGAAAACGAAGGCGATCTCGTCATGGCAGCGGAGCTTGCGACTCCAGAGGCCATCAATTTCATGGCTCGGCATGGTCGAGGTCTAATCTGTCTGTCGCTGACGCCAAAGCGATGCGAGCAGCTAGACCTCCCTATGATGGTCCAAGACAATACGAGTGGCTTCGGGACCGCGTTTACGGTCAGCATTGAGGCCTCTGAAGGTGTGACCACGGGCATCAGCGCAGCCGACCGGGCTCACACTGTCCGCGTGGCGGTCGCCCCGAACGCTAAGCCCAGTGACCTGTCCAAACCTGGGCACATCTTCCCATTGCGCGCACGAGCGGGTGGTGTACTCGTTCGAACTGGCCAAACAGAAGGCTCCGTCGACCTCGCTCGCCTCGCTGGACTCGAGCCAGCCGGCGTCATCTGCGAAGTCATGAACGAAGATGGCACCATGGCGCGCCGGCCTCAATTGGAGTCCTTTGCGGCCGAACATGACCTCGTCATCATCTCCGTAGCCGACCTCATCCGATACCGCCTGCTCAAGGAGACGATGGTTCGGGCGGTCGCTGAGGTTGAGGTGGACATCGAAGACATCGGTCGTTTTAAGGTCGTCACCTATCAGACCTCCGTCGATGACCTCGAGCATCTCGCGATCGTGAAGGGGCAACCCCTTGAAGACGAGGTGACTCTCGGACGCGTACAGCAGGAGAACGTCCTCCGAGACGTGTTCCGATGTGGCGCACAAAACAGTCGATGGAATCTGGAGTACGCGCTTCGAGAGATGGAGAGAGCAGGGTGCGGTGTTCTGGTCTACCTACAGAAGCCAGCCCCCCGCCTAGAGAACGAAGTTCGTGGGCTGGCAGGACAAGCGCCGAGGCGTCCGGCCATCGAGCGTGGAGCGATTGGACTGCCCAAAGATTTGCGTGAATACGGAATTGGTGCACAAATCCTCTTGGACTGTGGTGTCCGTAAACTGAAATTGATCTCAAATTCGCCTGGAAGACTGTTGGGAAGCCAAGGCTACGGCCTTGAAGTCGTCGAGCAGATCGGCATCCCACCCAAGGCTGAAGCAAAAGAAGGAGAGTGACCTTGAGCACGCCTCGTACCATTGAAGGACAACTGAACGCTGCGGGCCACCGCTATGCGCTCGTGGTCGCCCGTTTTAACAGCTTCATCGTAGAGCAGCTCGTGTCCGGCGCCATCGACGCGCTCGTTCGCCACGGGTGTAACATCGATGACATCGTGGTCTGCCGAGTGCCTGGCGGATTTGAGATGCCGCTCGCGGCTCAGCACCTCGCCCGCTCCGGTGACGTCGACGCCGTCATCGCGCTGGGTGCCGTCATTCGAGGCGCAACTCCGCATTTCGACTTCGTCGCCAGTGAAGCGACCAAGGGGCTCGCCAGCGTCTCCACAGAGACAGGCGTACCCGTGACAAACGGCCTGCTCACCTGTGACACCATAGAGTAAGCCATCGAGAGAGCCGGAACCAAGGCCGGGAACAAGGGCGCTGACGCGGCGCTCGCGGCAACAGAGATGGTGAATCTATTACGCCAGCTCTTAGAGGCCTAACGATGGTTTCGGGACGACGAGCGGCACGAGAAGTCGCACTCTTGGTGCTCTTCGCGGTTGATGTGGGTCGCGAAAGCAGCACCGACGAAGCCCTTGTCGCGTTTAGGGACCACCTTCGTAACGACAGAGACATCCTCAACGAATTGGTGGCGGTCGCAGGTGACGACGCTCCCGCTCAAGGCGTCCTCAACCGGACACGAAAGGTGCTGGCTACGGACAGCGCCCATTGGCAGTTCGTCGAACGACTCGTTCAGGGCGTTGAGTCTCATAGCAAAGCGATCGACGATCTCATCGAACGTTTCTCGCTCAACTGGAAGGTCACCCGGATGGGTCGCGTAGATAGAAATATTCTTCGCGTTGCCGTCTACGAGCTCGCCTTCGAAGGCGACGTTCCGACCAAGGCGACCCTGAACGAGGCGATCGAGATCGCTAAGCGCTTTGGGAGCGTCGACAGCGGAAAATTCGTGAACGGCATCCTAGACCGACTGGCCCAAGAGCTAGGGCGCGTTTAGTGAGAGACTCTGTGATCGTCCCCGCCAGCCTGACTGGGCTCCGCGACCATCCCTGTGACCCGCTCATCTTAGCTGTTCGGGCAGACGGCAGGCCGCTCAAGGGGTTGACAGGTCAGGTCGACTGGAGGCTAAGCGGCGCGATCTCCGAGATGGTTAAAGCGGGTAAGTTTGAGCAAGATGCGCCCGTTCTCCAGCCAGCGAGTCCACTGCTTCCCTGTGGGCGAATCGTTCTGTGGAGAGTCGGAACGGCGACACCGACCGAGATGGCTCGCCTCATCGCGGGGCTGAATGGGAGCCGCCCGGGACTCTGCCCCGGAGACTTTGAGTTCTCCGAAACAGAAGCGATCCACGCCTTCGGTCCAGAGATCATCGTCTACCGGACCACTACGTAAGCCATGAAATTGAACGCCTGAGATGACGTTAGTCGGATCTGGCACCCGAGGGTCATCACGCCCTTGGCTTAAGTGGACTGTCACCGCCCTGCTCATTGGGATCGTCGTCGGACCACTCCTCGCTCGGCTCTTCATTGGAGAAGTCGCTCGATATCGTGGCCAAGAGATGCACCCCGCGCTGGATGACGGCGATTGGATCCTGATCGATCACCAAAATGAGCCAGAGCGTGGAGACATCGTTTTGGTGGATGGAGATCCCAGGCCAATTGTCCGTCGCGTGGTCTCGGTCACGGGCCAAGCGACACCCAGCCCGCCCTCGCCTAATGGGACGCCCAGCCCGACTGCACAGGCGGTCTTCGTTCCTGAGGGTAAGATCTTCCTGCGGTGTGAACGCTCCAAGCTCTGCGTCGGCTCGCAAGGGATTGGCCTGGTGGATTCAAGTCGTGTTCGTGGGATCATCACGGGGCGGTGGTCGCCGCCCCTTGGGCAATAGATCCGAACTACGGTTTGGACGGTGCGCTCTGAGTCGCTCTAAAGAAATAATTGAGATACAGCCGAGTCGCTGGCTCCGTGGCCAGCCATACGTCCGCGTCCTCATGGAGAGACAGCAAGAGACACGCCGAGACCTGGGGGTTCACGAGCCCGTCTACAACCACCTTGGGTCGACTCTTCTGGCCCAGCACCGTTGTCTCCAATTGAATACTAAGTGCGCCCTGAATCTGATGCCTTCGTAAGGCGAGTCTGTTGAGACACTGCTCCGCGAGCGAAGCAGCGATCGCCCTCAGTTTCTTCGCGCTCGCCCGCCCCCTCTCGATCTGGATCGTCGATGATACGACCGTTCTAGATGACGACCTCTCCCCGATATTTCGCTGGGCAAGAAGCATCCCGTCATGACGTAAGGTCGCTTTCTTGACGATTAAACGACCACAGTCAGGTTTGAGCCCGACTCCGTTAACGGGTTTCGCTGGCTCCCCCTCAAGATGTAGCTCCAGCAAAGTCGAACGCTCCAGCCCGGGGCGCAGCGAGTCAGGACCCACAGGCATCAATATATCCCGCGCCTTCATCACCAGCTTGAATGAGCGTTTTCGTATCTTCGTGGGCATCAGGTGACGGGTTGGACGCACCGCCAAGAGACCCTGAGACGCGTCATATCCAGGGATCTCGAATTCCGACGAAGTCAGGGTCAGACGCACGAGAGCGTCGTCACCGCATTGGGAGTGAGCCAACGGTGTAAAACAGATCAGCGAAATGAACGCGACCAGACCTATGTTGTGCCACTTGACCATGCTTAAGTTCGATCTTCCGTAGACTGTCGCCAGGGTAAACCCCTTGTCACGTGAAGATATTTCACCACACGATGAGTCGAGGAGCGAGTTCGACGGCATTGCTCCATCATTCTGGGCGCGGTAAAGAAGTCATATGAACCTTAGAAAAACACGACTACTTATTTGGTTTTGCCTTCTGACAGCTGGAGCTATGGGCATCGCCTTCGCTGAAGATGACGGGCCAACGCCCACCAAACCAGAACCCATAGACGCTCAACAGACCCAGACCAAAACTGCGAAAGAACAGCAGCCCAAGGCGTCAAAAAAGTCGGCGAAAGACTCTGAGGGCCCCAAGAGCCTTAAGGTGGAGGCTTCGACTGAGGTCTATAAAGCCCCTCAACCAAAGGCCCTGCCAAAACTCTCAGAGGGTGATGGCCGAGGGCTGTCCGTGGTCGTGATCCCGATCAAGGGGACCATCGATCTTGGGCTCGCTCCCTTCGTACAGCGTGCCCTCGAGGACGCCCCCAAGGCTGCCGCTGTCATCTTCGAGGT
>CALELH010000316.1 GCA_937902595.1 uncultured Myxococcales bacterium | reverse complement strand
GACACTCATTTGTACACACGTCCGTGTTGATTTCGTTGGCGTCATCGCACTCTTCACCCGCTTGAACAATCGAATCGCCACACCGTGGCAATGTGCATGCATTTGTACATCCATCGTTGTCGCGATCGTTGCCGTCGTCACATTCCTCAGTCGGATCAACACGCTGGTCACCACAGATCGTTTCGGCACATGTGTCGACCAAACATACGCCCGGTATCTCCCCACAATCCCTACGAAGCGCGTCAGAGCCCCATTCATTACAGGTCACCAAAACAGCTCCGTCACAGCTCACACTGCCCGCTTCACAAACCCGTTCGTAGTTGCCGGACACCAATGCCGCATCACAGTTGCGCAGGTCACCGGTCAAGTCGTTGACCGAATAATCAACCTCGCGCTCAACAACTGTCCCCCCCAAAGTCACTCGTATGGTCAAACTCGGCGTACCAAGAGTGACGGGAGTGCAAACGCCGATTACATAATTGCTCTGCGCGACATCATCGACCTTTGCCGCAACCTGCCCGAAAGCTCCGACCAGGCCGCTTGAGTCTCCAACCGAGATAAAGTGGCTCTCCCTGGAAGCAAGCTCTCGCAACTTCTCTTCATCGTATTCACCACTGATCGCAACGGTGTATATCGACGCCGTCGAATTCTCCTTTGCCATCAACGCTCGGTTGCGCAAATTCTCTTCATCACCAGCCTGGTGGGTCCCATCGGTTAAAATGACAACGAAGCGTTCGACTAAATCCAAATCAGCACCTTGGGATTCTACGGCGCTAATCGCTTGCATATAGGCATTGTACAGATCAGTGCTGCCACGGCTTTCACTCATGGCGAGCCGAGTGAGAGACTCAGTGAGGGCATCTGCATCCTGAGTAAACTCCTGAATCACTTCGATTTCAGCCGTGCGCCCGAACGCGATAATCATGACATGGTGTTTGAGGTTGTCAGGCTGATCAATGACTTGCTGCCTGATGAATTGCTCTGCGCCACCGATGACGTCATCCAATGCATTGGCATTAAAAATTGAGTCCGAGAGATCAAGCGCAAGCGTGGTGAACAAACCGACATCTGACGGCGTGCCCAACTCAGAGACGCTACCATCCGAACCCATTGCACCAAAGGCTTCTCCGACTTCGTTATTGATGATCGCTACATTATCGGACTCAAGACGGGCCACCGCGTTGCCGCTACACCCCATCAACCGAAAGCCTACTCGCAGTCCTGCTGGAGGAAAAATACGAGGACCCGTCACTCGATCAATCGTCAAACATGGTGGCTCGGGCGCACCACCTGTGCCGGCTGCTCCACCTGTTCCAGCCTCGCCACCGGCGCCGGCTTCTCCACCAGCTCCGGCTGCTCCACCCGTTCCCGCCTCGCCACCGGTGCCGGCCTCTCCACCAGCTCCGGCTGTTCCGCCACTTCCGGCTTCTCCACCCGTCCCAGCTTCTCCAGCCGTCCCGGCTGTTCCACCGGTGCCGCCCATATCACTCCCAGCAGCAGCATCGACACGATCCCCGCCAACTCGAGTACCGTTAGAAGTGCTATCGCTAGCGCATCCGCCGAGCGCCAAAAAGGCGAGTGCCGAAAAATAGATGAGAAGAAACTGTCGCATACAAGTGCCTTTAAGAATCTATAATGTGTTTGGTTGTCACTCGGAGAGCTTCGCCACTTGGCGTGGAGCATATGGGGCTCATGACCACTTAATCAAGCGTTCAGCGTCGAGTACCATAAGAGACGCACTCCATCAAAAAGTACGAAAGCAATATTTCGGGTGTAGCTCGCCGAATTCAGTCCATCGACTCACAACGAAACGAAGGCATTTTGTAGGTTCTAAGCGACAGAATTCCCATGGATGTCATCGGCATCGGCATCGGCATCTAAGTGGAGGAGGCATCGGGCGAGCGAGCGGTCTATCCGCGCTGCGCCATACCCTAACGCGCATGGCTAGCCGCAGCGCTGACGAATCCAATGCTTTTCTGCCTAGGGTCACACGGGTTAGCTCAAGGCTATTTCGCTCGGTAAGAGGTCGCTACAAAGTGCCTCGATGAGGGCTTCGCGATCGACATCGCTTGGCCAAATCTCCGGGAAGTTCAGCGCCACGCCCCAAAATACCCGGAGTCCGGTAGGGGATGATGTGAGTTCGCAAAAGCGGTCGTCGAATCGTATGAATTCCGCATCCGGAG
Source organism: uncultured Myxococcales bacterium (assembly GCA_937902595.1). Classification (GTDB taxonomy): domain Bacteria; phylum Myxococcota_A; class Bradymonadia; order UBA7976; family UBA1532; genus UBA1532. Next base: position 3,922 of record CALELH010000316.1, on the reverse strand, counting down.
AATCGCTCCGCAAGAGAGGATAGGAAGTTCAAAGCCCCTTTGGCAAGTATAGCCAAATTGTCATAACGTCCGTTGTGCGACATTGGGCCCATGCCCATGACGAAAATCGGGCTGAAAGACAGAAACGGAATGGTCAAAGAGAGCTCAGAGGACCGTAACGCTTTGATGAACAGAAAATGCCCGGTGGCGGTGCAGATGTAGCCGGGCACCGCGTACATCCAATAGCCCCTGTCGAGCTGAAACTCCGACCAGCCGGGCAGCTCTGCTGGGATCAGGACGGCTCCTGCGAGCACCATCACGAACACCAATTGTATCAGCGCCAATTGAATGCTCAATCGTAGAGGCTCGATATCCGCGGTCAACTGCTTGCGGAGGACGTCGGCTAAAGCCCAGCCGATGCCGCTCAATGTTGCCAATATCAGGCCGGTGAACACGGCCACCTCCTCACTCCATAAACCCAATCGCCCGGACTCGTAACACCCCTGAGCGATACGCGCTGCGTTGGAAACATACGCGACTTGAAATCATCGCCGTCTGGCACTCTCAAAGCGGGCTCTATGCTTTGTGGCGCGGCCGTGTACTCGCTTTCGCCACCGCCTGAAGGTCTCGGGAGTCTGATGACGCCGCATAAAGCGAATGACCGCCGCTTCATTGAGCCCCGTCTGCGCCTCTATTTCTTCGAAGGTGACCCGGTCGGCCCACGCCAGTCGGATCATGTTCTCAACGACGTCATTGTCATCATCGATCGAACGCATCACCCGGGTGACCGGCGCCGACGAACTTCGCTTGCGGGACATAAACACCTCCAGCCCAACACCCTGCAGGATGACAGAGAAGCGCATTGGTTTCCGGTTCGGTTCATTCAAAGTCAGATGATTGAGCGCCGTCTAGGGGGACGAATCCCCGTGCACAGGTCAAGCACACGGGAGCGCGAGTTGCTTTCACCGAACGTCTCTCCGGTGCAACAGGACATCAGAAGGCGTCCGCTCCGACCATTACGGGACAGCGACAGCGACGGTCCAACTCTTGCGATTGCTCGTCTGTCCAATGGTCAGCTTACCCTGGCCGATCACCATATCGAACTTGGGGCTCTTACGAATCGTTGCCGCCACCCGACCGCTCACTCGGTCCGCGCCCTTGGGACCAGCGATCAACTTAAAGAAGTTCTGTGTAGTGTTGGCGAGCTTCTTCAGCCCAGATTGAACGCTGACGTTGGTCAAGCCGCCGACGACCCGTCCCGTCTTGGCGTTACTGAAAAGCAGCATACCGGGGTACCCACATCCTTTACCGGGTGGGCACTTGTAGAACTGGGCGCTGACATCAATGACCCCGAGAGAGCCCCACTTGATCTTGTTCACGTTCGGCTTGCCGCTGGGCACCAGATAGAAAATCCGCTTCAAAAAGGCACCGGCCTGCCCAGAGTCTTTACCAAGCAGATAGGGGGCCTGCTTCTGAGGTGCCTTCTTCGCAGTCTGGTTCTTCAGCTGCTGGTTGATCATCGCCGCCTGGACATTGTGACGATTGACCTGCCCCGCCGTCATTGTCTTGAAGTGAGACGTCAGTGTGTGCGGGTTATCGGTCTCTCCAAAGCTCTTAAGCAGCGTGACCGTCCACACCGCATCAGGCCCTTTCTTATCTCCAAAGCGCGCTAACTTGGCGACCTCACCCACACCAGGCGCCCACCAGGAGTTCTCGCGGACATCGATCACTTCCTTACCCATACGACGCGTCCAGGAGCGCTCCATTCTTAATGCCCCCTTGTACTTCTTGCCGTAGACAGTGATGTCCTGGGTTCCAACGGGCTTGGCTGTGATGGTGTATCGATCCTGTGCGTCTTTGTACTTACGCACCCTGGAGGTCACCAGGAGCTGCGCGTTTCGTAGAGGCTGGGGAGACTTCTGCATCAGCCCCTGCTTAGCCACGAGCTGAAAGTCCCCCTTGAATTTACCCTTCTTCGTCCGCTGGTAGACAAACTTCATCATCGCCGCCATGCGTGTCTGAGCATTCGGATCAGGCCGCCCCTCTGCGACCATCGCCAACTCACCCACTGCGTTCTCTGTGAAGAAGACCTTCGTCTGCATCTTGCCGTACGTTCGCTGTCCCTTCTCGTCGGTCGCAGCGTGGACAGTTCGCGCCCAATAGACCCCTCGCTTGGCGGGGCTGACATACTTCAGTGGCTTGGCTCTGCTCTTTTTACGGAGGGCACCCAGGCTGACATGATCGAATGGAGGCGCTCCCTTCACCAGCGGCGTGCCACTCGGCTTAGCTGGCGGCGGTGGCGGCGGCGGCGCGACGGCCACAGGCTTCCGGATCGGTGTAGCTTGAGCCACAGGCGCGGGCTTAATCGGCGCCGGCTTGACGTCCTTCGCCGGCGACTGCTGCGCGGCAGTAGTAACCTCGACCTTCTTAGACGTTTCGCTTATCTCCCCTTGGTCTCCACACCCGAAAGACAGCGCCAGTAGACATACCAATGCGCCCCATATTGAACTTCTCATAAATCCCCCTCCCAGATGGATCGTTCTTGCAGAACTCAGCTGCTGCGTCGACGGTATCGGACCCGGATCCGAATTGTAAGTGGGTCTGGTATGCCCGGGGGACTCTGTACGCTAATGGGCGAGACGAGCGACTGCCTACTCCATCAGCGGCGCGCCCGCATCTCAGCGATGGGCGCCCATGGGGCAGGAGTCACTGAGCGTCAGGCGACTGGGCTCGTTCGAAGAGCGCACGGACCTTCGTGTAGCTGACGTGAGGATTCTTCTTGGGATCGCGCATGCCCTGCGGCCCGTTGGCCATGGGGTTTGGCAATGGCCCTCGCGGCAGCCAGAGGAAGTCGGGCTGCTGACTGAAAGACCCAAAAGAACCGGCCACTCGACCATTCAGCCATTCACCGGAGGATAGGAAGTTCAAAGCCCCTTTGGCAAGTATAGCCAAATTGTCATAACGTCCGTTGTGCGACATTGGCTGCTCAGTTAGAAAAATTCTACGACCTCATCGGAACCAGCACCTACATCCTGCTGAGCGGCGTGGCATGCGCTCTCGCCTGGCAGGCCGATCTGCTCTCGAACCGGGGCCTCATCTTGGCGGGTCTGGTGAGTATCTGGAGTGGGCGCTTGGGCGCTTTCTTGGTGACGCGCGTGCATCGCGTGGGCAAGGACGCCCGTTTTGACGACATCAAGCACAATACGTGTCATTTCTTGATGGCGTGGACCCTACAAGCGCTGTGGGCATTCCTGGCATCTCTGCCCGTACTCATCATTCTGACGGCCAATGTGCCGGCCACCCCGCTGGGGATCTGGGATGTCCTAGGCTGCTTTTGTTGGGTGGTGGGCTTTGGTATCGAGGTGGTGGCAGATCGACAGAAAGAGGCATTTCGAGCGCGTCACCCCAGCGGCGAGCGCTGGATTGATGAGGGCCTCTGGTCTCAGGCGCAACACCCGAATTACTTTGGAGAGATCCTGCTTTGGACAGGCGTTTTTATCACTGGGTTCAGCGTTTATGAGGGCATGGAATGGCTCTCTGCCGTATCACCTGTTTTTGTGGCGTTTACCGTGCTCGGCATGAGCGGCATACCCATGATTCGGGCCCGGAATCGAGTGAAATGGGGTCAAGAACCGGCGTATCAGGCGTACCTCGATAGAACGAATGTGCTCTTTCCATACCGGCCGTAAGATCGTGAATCGCACGCGCGAGCACGGCCTCATCTCTTTGACGTGTCACTGTGAGCATCCCTGGAGCATCATAGTCTTAGCACCGATTGCGAAGGCCCAGGGATGGCGGTAGGTAGGTCTCAGATGAGCGTAAATATCATGGGATTTGATGGCCCGATCGGGGCTATCATTATTGGTGGTCGGGGCGGCGTCGGCGCAGCTATGGCTCGCCAAGTGGCCTTAGCCAACCCCAGAAATCAGGTTGTCGCAACGAG
>CALELH010000315.1 GCA_937902595.1 uncultured Myxococcales bacterium | reverse complement strand
TGGCTCTCGATGACCTCGCTCTTCTCCGTCAGCAGCCTCAGGTTCGACGCACAGGCAACCTGGCCTGAATGTCCTCTAACGTCCTGTATTCTTGGGTCAAATGGCTTTCGACTGCCGAGCAGCGCCTGGGCCGACGCGGCGCCTGCGATGTCAGCGACCTTCAATAAATTAAAGGCACGATTCAACACTAGAGCCGCGTCCGCGGTCATGGCCTGAGTACCGTTGATAAGGGCTAGGCCTTCTTTAGCCTGGAGCTCGACGGGGGTGAGCCCAGCGCTCGCTAAGGCGTCCCCGCCCGGAATACGCTGACCTTTATACATGGCCTCGCCTTCGCCTATCAGGACCAGCGCGAGGTGGGCGAGGGGCGCTAGATCCCCGGAGGCTCCAACCGAGCCTTTTTCGGGGATTATCGGGTGTATGCCGTGGGTCAGCATGTCCACCAGAAGCTCTGGTAGCTCGGGGCGCACGCCGCTTGTGCCAATCATCAGGACATTCGCCCGAAGGAGCATGATGGCGCGCGTGACACGTTCGCTGAAAGGCTGGCCGATACCGGTCGCATGACTGCGGATGAGGTTTTTCTGCAGCACCTGCAGATCCGCAGCGCATACGCGGACCTCAGCGAGAGCGCCGAACCCCGTGTTTACGCCGTAGACGTTCGGGGACTCATCGTCTAGGTACGTTTCAATCTTTGCCCGGATCTCGGCGATACGCGTTCGCGCGTCGGCGTCTATGGTCACGGTCCTGCGTCCAAAGGCGACGTCGATTACCGCGTCCAAGCAAAGGGAGTCTTTTCCGAGAGATAGAATAGCCATGGTCCCTTTTGACAAACGAGGGACTACTCTGTCAACGCTGTCCGCTCTTGGAATTGTTGATGTCTTGCCTCATGGTTGGACTATGGACGACCGCGCAGTACTCTTCGATCTCGATGGCACGCTCCTCGACAGCCTTGGTGATTTGGCTGACGCAGTGAACGCCGTCCGCACCGAGCTTGGGCTCAGCCGACTCGCTGAGAGCGAGGTCTCCCATGGCCTGGGTTCGGGCTTGGGGGTCCTCTTACGCGCTTGCCTCCCCGCTCGCTTCCACCACGACCTGAGTCGATGTCGAGAGGTCTTCCTAAATCACTATGGTGCCAACCTGATGGTTCGTTCGCGTCCGTTTGAGGGCGTCGAGGCGCTCTTGGGAGACATCAAGTGTTCCACGGGATTGGTGACGAATAAGCCTCGCCGCTTTGCTGAGCCGATACTTGAGCACCTGGGGTGGAGTTTTGATGTGATCGTTTTTGGGGACGATCCGTTGGGACGAAAACCGAGCGCTGGTCCTATACTGGGGGCGCTGGCCCGCTTGGGCGTTGCAGCTGAAAATGCCGTCTATGTGGGCGATACCCGGGTGGACTTCTTGGCCTCAGAGGCTGCGGGCGTCACGTTTCTCGCGGTACCATGGGCTCATGGGCTGGAGCAGCACAAAATGGATCGACTGAGTGATGTATTGCTGCGCATAGGAGAGGAGGCTTAGATGTACATTTGGGCACACCGGGGTAGCCATCATAGGGCGGGCCCGTTGGAGAATACGCTGCCTGCCTTCCTGCTCGCCATCGAAGAGTCGGCCGATGGGATTGAATTGGACGTCCATCTCAGCAGTGATGGCGTGCCTGTCGTCTTTCATGATGAGACTCTCGAGAGATTGGTAATCGGAAGAGATGAGCGTCGGATAGAGTCCCTCTCTTTGTCAGAGATTCAGCGAGTAGAGCTGCTGAGGGGTCATCGCATTCCAAGCTTGCGAGAGGCGCTGGAGATCGTTGATGGGCGGTTACCCGTCAACATAGAGATTAAGGACGCCAAAGCTGTCGAGGCTGTGGCAGACATTCTGTGGAGTGAGCAGAGGAGCGAGTGCCTGATCTCTAGCTTTAGCGCCGCCGCTGTTGAGCACGCGGCCTCGTGTCTACCAAACCACGTCCGGGCATGGATCTCCGGTGAAGCGCGAGTAACCGAGGAGATCACTCAACGTCTGGAGCGTCCTTTTGAGACCCTGTCCTCGTGCCACGCTCATCGGTGGCACACGGACGCGCTGGCCGTACACTCCGCCAATCTTGGTCGGGCTAAGGAGCTTGGAATAGAGGTTCATGTGTGGACCATTAACGATCCTCTGGAGGCACGACGACTCAGGGACTTAGGGGTCGACGGGGTCTTTACAGACCATCCCGCTAGACTCCGAGAGGCGCTTCAGTGAAGAAAAGTCGCAACAATGGCTCAAACGGGCCGACCGTCTAGGAAACGGCGCTTGAGAGAGATGTGTTGCGACTCGAGATTACAGCCTGGCTCTTCGCCTTCTCGCTGACGGTGTATCTCGCCTCACCGGGAGACAGAGAGAGCACAGAGCCCGAAGCTTGTTCTTTTCCGGTTCGTTTTGTCAGCGCAACACAGGCCCGTTGGCTCTGTGATAAAGAAACCGCTGCTCGGCTCGCGCTCGCCTGCGGAGTCCATGCACCCGTTGTCCGCGGCGCTGTGTTTAGGCTCGCTAAGGAGGGCGAGGCGTGTGTGGGGAGATGGGTTCGTCTCAGGTCACCTCTCATGTGGACTCGGGACGGCAGCCTGAGATGGCGAGCGCAGTCCGGCTCCGGACTGCGGTTGGAGCCGCTCTGAACGAACGCGCCAAATCACTTTAGGCTGGGTCGGGGAGCGGCGGACCCGCCGGTGCGCCTCTCATCATTAAGCGAGCGTTGCATCAGGTACCAGACCCGAGGGAATATCCCCGCGATTTGCTGTCAGGCATGCGCAGAATCAGAGATGAGGGGAGGCTACTTGGACGAGGGCGTATGGCTCTTGATGGCCTTTAGGTTACTCTTGAGGATCGCATGATTGGCTTGGACACGCTCTAAGACCTGTGCGACGGGGGGTTCCCAGATAGTCACCCTCCAATGCCCATCCTCTAGGTTCAGGTGGATCGTCTCACCCGATTGGGTGGCTACGGTGGCGGAGGTGTCGAGGACAGTCGCTGAGCCGCGGGCCGTAAGACCAAAGCTGAGACCAGGCCCGAGCTTGAGTTTCTCTGCTCTATCCTTAATTAGGGTAGCCATAAGCGCTTGCGGTGTCTTCGCCGAGAGGGCGCCCGCAGGGTACGCGCCGCGTGCCCCAAAACGGTGTTCTGGGGGATAGACCGTCGAGACCGCGTTGTTCTGCTCTTGGAGGAGCAGGTGGACCTCGGCGACCATGCTTCGAGTTTTTCTCGACAGGTGAGGGTAGATCGCGTCGAGCCTCTTCGAGAGCAAAGCATCTCGAATCGTATGGACCGTGCCCTCAGGCGTAGAGGTGTCCAGACTGTCACCACAACCGATTGTGGTGAGCAACGCGATGATCATGGCCGAGACGATTCTCATGTCTTTCGACTAGACGGGGTGGACGATGAAGTCAAGCCATCCCTGATATTTCACTAGGCTTGATTCGTCGGCCACACGGCGTCAAAGTGTCCGCCGATCGTGGATGTTATTCGCTGAAACAGTCATGTTTTGTTCTCCCGTTGGGAACTCAACAGCTGTTCGTCCGACCCGATGATCGCTTTTTGGGTAGATTCGGGTAGGCAGAGGCGGGCTGAAGTGGGATTATGACGGCCGCGTGACGCGCTTGAACCATGTTTCCATAAGGGCATGTCGTTTGTCGGGAGCTACAAACATTCTCAACGCCGACGCCTGTTTGGCGCGTAGAGCGTCCTTTCGTTCCGGTCAGGAGCTAGGCAAGCTGGTGACGCTTCAGCAGCGTGTCGACCG
>CALELH010000314.1 GCA_937902595.1 uncultured Myxococcales bacterium | reverse complement strand
TGCCGTGAGCAGTAAGGACAATTACCGGCATATCAGGCCAGCGCCCAACGACCCGCCTCAGCAAGGACATACCATCCAAGTTCGGCATCCGAAGGTCGGTCAGAAGGATACTATAGGTCTCTGTTTCGAGCGCCTCTAAGGCCTCAAATCCGTCTTCGACGGTCGTCACCTCATAGCCCTCGCGCCTCAGCAGCATCCCCAAGACAGTTCTCAGACTCTCTTCGTCGTCGGCGACCAGTACCCGATCAATCATCTTCGCTCCATACCGATGGCGAGGTCACCCCCCACCGCGCTGTAAACGAGACCATGGCACAGCCCGTCGACACGTAAAAGGTTTAACGGGGCACGCAGCGTTGATGAAGTCACCGACATTTCAAGCTAGGTTATGTCCTATGTATAGACTCGTCCTCGTCCTGGCCGTCCTCGGCCTCTGCTCAAACACAAGCGTGTTCGCGGGCGACTCTGACATCGACTGGCAAACGATCGAGACCTCCCACTTTAGAATCAACTTCCCTCATCACCTCACACCGTTGGCGCGCCACGCCGCCCGGCATTGTGAAGACGCCTGGGAGAAACTGACACCGCTCTTCGACCATATCCCGAGCCAACGAGTCGAGGTCAGCATCTCCGATTACGGTGACAGCGCAAACGGTTCAGCCACGGCGCTGCCAACCCCAAGGATGGTCCTCTACGGCGCCTCGCCGCGGCTCGACAGCAGCCTCGGTGACTATGACAATTGGCTCAGACTGCTCATATTTCACGAGTTCGCTCATATCCTTCAGTTGGATCGAGTTTCGGGTCTACCGGAGTTCGTGAACGCGCTCTTCGGACGGACCCTAGCGCCGAATCAAAATCTGCCCTCATTCCTGCTTGAAGGCGGCGCGGTTTGGGCCGAGAGCTATACGTCAAAAAGAGGGCGGATCCATTCTGCGCTCTTCAAAGGATTCTTAAGAGCGCAAGCGCTCGCGGGTCGACTACATGGACTAGACGCGATGACCCACGTCCCTGGTGAGTGGCCGGACGCTAATATTTGGTACCTCTACGGAGGACACTTCACCGATTGGGTTGTTGGGCGATTTGGCCACGAATGGATTGGCCAATTACACGAAGACATCGGTGATGAGTTCGTCCCCTACGGAATCAATCGAGCCATGAAACGTGCGACAGGGCACACGACATATGAACTCTATCAAGACTGGGTTCGTGAGGTCACCAAGGAGGCGCAGCGCTTTAAGATGAGCCTAGACTCCGTGGGACTCAGCCCGATCAAGATGATCACGGAGACGGGTCGGCAACATGACCAACCACAATTCTTGAGAGACGGGAGACTCGTCTCTCTGGATGGAGGCCGCCAACCGTCAGCGCTCTACATACGGGAGTTCGGAGAGAGCGGCACCGAGCCCAAGCTCTTCTTCAGAGCGGACGGGCTCGTTGATTTCGACATCTGCCCAGGTGAGCGGTCGGTTCTCTACACGCGGTCTATGCGGAGCAAAGTAGCCTACAATTATATTGATCTCTTCGTGTGGGACCGGGTGACCGGAACAACGCGTCGGGTGACGCGAGGCGCTCGCATACGAGAGCCGGCCTGCTCACCCGACGGCCGCTGGGCGGTCGCGAGCGCGCTCGGTGGCGGTGGAAGTCGCCTTGTCCGAATTGAACTCGCCACTGGACGCCTGCGAAACCTACTCAAGGGGCACACTCTAGACCAGTATGCGTTCCCCACCTTCACCCCAGACGGTCAAGGCATAGTCGCTGTCCACGCTTCGACCGACGGCACACGAGATCTACTCCATTATGATCTAGAGAGCACCGAGGTCTCTTACATTACCAATGATGACGCCCTTGAGCTCCATCCTCACTACGCGGAGGACGGACAACACCTATTGTTCTCTAGCGATAGAGACGGCGTCTTCAATCAGTACGCAATGCAGTGGCCAAGCGGCTCGATCAAAAGAGCGACTCGTCTCGTGAACGGCGCCGTCGATGGAGCGCTCTCTCCCGACGGGTCTTGGCTTGCGCTACGTGTAATCGCTCCAGACGGCTTCGACCTCGCGAGAGCGGCTTTCTCTCTCGATGAGGAGATGGCGACCTTAAGCTCTGAGAGGACTACAGACTTCACAACGGCCCCACCGCTCATACCTCGAGACTATGCTGCGCTTGAGCAGCTGTGGCCTCTAAGCTGGTCCATCTCCTTCGCCTTTTCGTCCGCGACGGACGCCTCAAGCCTCCTCGGTTTGGAGACAGAGACCTCAGACCCACTGGGCCATCACACCGTGGTCGCTAAGTGCTCTACTTTGGCAGAGGAACAGGCCCTCAGCGTGTCTTTGCAATACGCATATCGACGATTGGAGCCAACACTAACCCTCGGGCTCAATCACACTGAGCTGACTCGAAAAGATGCGGCGGTCTACGGCCTCGAGCGCCACCCTTTCCGCGAGAAGATGTCTCTGGTCAGCGGCGGCGTCAGCTACCCAATGACGATCGGAGCCTGGTCTGCCAACGCTTTTACGCGCTACGCATACTCGTCGACACGGCCCAACGAGAACGCAGATCCATTCTTCCATCCGCTGGACCCAAAGCCACGGGTCCCTGAGCCCCGTCAGTCCGCTTCACTCTCGACCGGGCTCTCCTTCGGATCGACGGACCAATTCTATGACGCGATCTCAACAGAGTCGGGCTGGGCTGCAAACGTGAGTCTGAGAGTTCGAAACCCAAGCTTCGGCGGAGAGATTGAGACCGCTGAGTTGTTCTACGGTCTGCGTAGCTATGTCCCGCTCTGGTCTCGCCATGTGCTCGCCATCAGGGCGAAGGGAGCCATTGGCCGTAGCACCCAGTCACGTCTCGCATACGGCCTAGGGGCACCACCAGAACGAAACGTGTTCTTCGATGCCCTAGATGAGCTCATCTTTGGCTCATCATACCTCCGAGGATATCCCGCAAACACGGCGGTGGGAGACCAATACTTACTGACCAGCGCCGAGTATCGCATGCCACTCTTCGACCTATTTGGTGGTCTCGCGACCGTTCCGCTTTTCCTTAAGAGGCTGAAGCTGAATCTATTCACAGATTGGGCACAAGCGACCAACCGCTCTCTGGAGTGGCGGGAGTCTGAGTTCCTGCGGTCAGTCGGCGCAGAGATAGTCACCGAAGCGACTTTGGCGTGGCGGATCCCTGTGAGCATCAGGACCGGATACGCGAAGGGCTTTAAAGAGTCCGGTGAGCATCAAGTATATTTCTATCTTGGTCGCTGGTTCTGATGAGCCGAGCCCCCTCGCTCAGCTGGGCTTCCTCGTGCGCTCTAAGTCCAACTTCTTCTGATATCGACCTTGGGCGATGTCGACGATAACGAGGACGATAATCACAAAGTAGAACGTCGACTTCGCCATCGGCTCAATGGCGTAGCCGCCCAGCTTTAGATGGGCTAGATGGCCCCCCTCCGAGAGCAACATCACGCCTACGATGAACAAGATGAACAGCCCTAAGACCTCATACATACGGTTCTTCTTGAGGAACTCGGAGACTGTGTCAGCAAGGAAGATCATCATGAGCCCTGAGAGTATGATGGCGACGGCCATGACCCAGAAGACATCGGTTAGCGCGATGGCGCTCAGGATCGAATCGAAGGAGAACACTAAGTTCATGGCGACGATCCAAGCGACGGCGCTCCCGACAGACCGCTTATCATCCACCGCCTCCTCGCCCAGGTCCTGGATGGCGAGCATATGCATAATCTCTTTGAGAGCGGTGTAGATAATAAAGACCCCGCCGACCAAGACGATCAGCGCGTGCACGTTAAAGGCACCTTCAAGGATCCCCGTTAGCTGAAGGTCGAAGAGGGGGCTCTGAAAGAGCGCTATCGCCTTAACGACGACGAACAAGAGCACGATCCGCAACACGATGGCGAGCCCGATCCCGAGCCGTCTGACCATCTGCTGCTTCTCTTCAGGTACGCGTTTTGACTCAATAGAGATGTACAGCAGGTTGTCAAAGCCCAACACGGCTTGAAGAAAGATAAGCATCATCAAAGTGCCTAGATTCTCTAAGGAAAAGGCCTCACCCATCTCGATTCCCCCTCTACATCTCTACATGCACCAAAAATACGCGGGGAGAATACCCTGGAGTCCGCCTGATCCAAAGCACAACCGTCAAAGATCAGCAGAGACACAAATTAATCGTCATTTTGCTGAGTAAATCAGTGAGATCCGCTCGGAGTAGTGCGTCAGTAATTGCGTAACACAATGAACAGTGTCGCCTCGTTTCCGTAATACAGCCCTTAGAAAGGGGGCGCTGACCGGGACGAGTCGACGGGAGACACATAGATGAACCGGCGCTCAAACCAATATAGACATCTCACTATCCTTCTCGCTCTCTGCGGTTTCATGATGGTCACCAGCGGCTGCGACGAAGGAGAGACCATACGGTCCACTCGCTTTGGCGAGGCTGAAGTCTCCGGTGCTTTTCTATTCTCGAAGACTGCCCCGGGCCAGTCTGAAGAGAGCGTCGTCAGAATTCGTAACGTCGGTGACGCAGACCTTCTGCTCGCGCAGTTCGATGCAGACCTCTCTACCGAGTACACATTGGAATGGTTCCATGGCACATCCGGCGATGCCCCTCGTCAATTAGGTATTGATAATGGAGAGAACGTCTTCCCCCGCTCGGTCACCGTCGAGCCCGACGAGGTTGTCACCCTGGTTATGACCTATACCCCTCGTACGGACCGCGCCCCCCGAGGTCGACTCTTTATCTCGAGTAACGCCGCCTCAGACGAGCTCCGTGAGATCGTGATTCCTGTTCGTGGTTTAAGCCGGAACGGTGAGCTCGTCGTGAATCCTCACGTCATCGACCTTGGTAGAGTCGAGATCGGCCAGGTGGCGACCAAAACAGTCACGGTGAGTAATATCGGTCAGGTCGCGGTGAATTTGAGCGAGATTGCAGGCTACGGTTCAGCTCGGTTCAGTGTTGAAGTCAACGGCCGGGATCCAGTGAGTTCGACCTCGGTGATCGACGACCCCGACGGTGATGG
>CALELH010000313.1 GCA_937902595.1 uncultured Myxococcales bacterium | reverse complement strand
CCGCCGCTGCCGCCGCGTGCCGCTCATAGGGCAGGCGGTCGATCCCGTCTATCAACAAGACGAGTCTGGATCTCCTGAGCAATCGGATGGTCTCGGCAGGCAGATCGGTGTGCTCAGCGATCATCCCCAATGCCTGACGAGCCGTCGGTGAGCCGATGAGCGGGAGCTCGTCAAGATTGACGCGGATCACCTGAACAGGCGTGTCTACGCAGATGCGTGAGGCGATCCGTTTCACCATCGTCGACTTGCCGACACCGACCTCACCGATCAGCCGAACGCTATCCCAGGTGTCCTTCGCTAGTTGGTTCACCAAGGTCCCAAAGTCGATGCGGCTGCGATTCCCGTCCCTAATCTCTGACAAGAGGTACTCTTCTCGCTGATAACGATAGCTGGCCTTCTTATCACGACGCACATACAGGTCACACAGGGCGCTCCTCGCCCCATCTGCCGTCGTCACCTCGCCAACGGAAGGTGTTATCTTGTCGCCGGTTGGCCACAGGAATAGGACCGCTGCGACGCCGATGGCTAAACCCACGATCGACGCGACCACATCTTCTGTGCGCAGACTTCGTTTCACGGCATGGATCCTGGTCTTCCCCTCGTCGAGCGACCGCCGCGGTGGCTTCGTGGGAGCTCCAGGTTCTGATTCTCTTGGGTCTGTCATCTTTCCTCGACTCAGCGAGCTTCGACGATTGGAAATCTAGTTGATCACGTCGCGGCGCGCATTAGAAAAGGTGACCGAGGTCATCTGCGGAAAAGAGATGCATCTGATTGGACGCAAGGGAAGAGAGTGATTTGTCGCCAGCCTGCGAGTCGGCCGCTGTCGAGGGCGCTAGGTCACTTGAGGGACTCTAGGGATAGGCGATGGCGGCGAGCGGGAACCCCACCATCGCCGCTAGGAGAAGTAAGATCGTCAACAAACTCAGGGCGGTCTTTGTACCGGAGATCCAACGTTCTGTAAGATTCTGTCCTTGAGTTCGATTAGGTTCATCGGACGTCGTTTGTGTAAATGCGCTCATCGGTTTCCTCCATCCTTCGTCATTCGTTTCAATGTGTGAGAACGGTGTTTCCATTCCCAAATTCACTTGAATGAGAAATTCGGTGGGCGCGTGGGCAGGCGTTTTACTGCGCTAGGTAGGCCTCGATCTGACGACTAAGAGCGGCCTCAATATCGAGTAAGGCGATGTTGACGTCAACGAGATGGAGCCCCCAACCGGGGAGGATCATGTCTCCGCCGATGTCGTCGGCTCGAGGATCTGATGGGTCGGCGTGTACGGACACCTCTAGATAGCTGTGTGGACCACGCCTCACGCACTCCCCAGTAGCCAACCCCGGCGCGGAGAAGAAAGGTGTCGTGATGCGTTCCTGTTGGGCAGGATCAGCGAACGCCGAACGATTGCCGGTGACGAACCCATCGAATGAGCCGTAGGAGCCGGTCGGGTATACGCTGTTAAGGGGAGCGCTCCCGCCACCCAGCGCCGCAGGGTGTCGGCACCCTGCCTCTCTTGTCTCATCAGACGCGAGACCAAAGACACCGTCCTCTAAAGGAGCGTCTGTGGCTCGATAGGTCGCGTAGGTTACGACGCACCCAGTCTCCCCTTCGGCGTTACAGAGAGGCACGTGGGAGAAGCTTCCACCTACGGCCTCTCCCTGAGGTACCTCAATGGTGAATCCCAATAAGTAGGCGCCCACTAGACGCTGACGAAGCTCAGGAGAGGGGTCGAACTGCTCCTTAACTAACTGCCTCAAAACCAGCGTCCCCTGGGAGTGGCCCACGAGGACCACGCCTCGCCCATTATTGTAGTTTTCGAGGTAATGGCTAAACGCGCTCGCGACATCTTGATAGGCCATCACCCTGTCCACGTCTGGGTTACCGCTGAATAGTCCTCCAATGGTCACCTGTCGATACAGGGGAGCAAAGACTCGACACTGCCCCTGGAGACGAGCGGCTTGAACCTTAGTGATGAAGTGCTCTTCATCGCCCACGAACATGTCAGCGTTCGGCGCGGGGTCCATACTGCAGGTTGGGTACACATAGAAGCAATCAACCTCAGGTTCGACCGCGGGCTGAAACGGGAAGACCTCGAGACTGCCATCGGGGTTTACCTGAGTCAGATCGAGGTTATCGTGACAGGGGCCGTCGTTCTTGTCGGGGTGGCACAGCCAGTGCTCTAGGTTCTCGTAATTTGGAAGCCCTGAAGCCTCCGGTCCCTGGTCGAGCCGCCCACCGTCTACACCACCTAGGTCCGCACGACCTCCGAGGTCGGCTCGACCGGCATCTAACGCGACGTCTTGATGTTGAGCGTCGGTCGACGCTGCATCAAGACCGGGCTCCTCATCTCGGTGGTTGGATGAACACCCTGTCGTAAAGAGCGGTAGACCCAATAGAAACAGGCCGCCGATACTTAGACGTCTTAACATTAACTCTCGTCTCCAAATCATTAAGGAACGTGAGGCTCAGCTGCCCTGAGCTTTGAGCTCAACCATGTTCTCTGTTGAGCTGCGACATTCACCAGGACACCCCTCACCATTTGGAAATACTGATGTATATTCCAGGGCGAACTGCCCGTCGTGGGTGAGGGCGCCATTCGCGCTTCGAGCGCTCACAGTCCCAGTGGCCCCCTCTCGAGCGTAGATCACTACGGCGTTCTCAACACAGCGATACTCGCTGCCATCGCCTCCCCCCATCGGCCCGCAATCGAACTCCGTCGTCGTCCGTCCGATGGTCACCGCGCCTGATGCCCCCTCAACAGGCACGCCACCAACCCCAACGAAGACAAAAGTGGCCGTATCAAGACAGCCTCTCTGCGTGCATTCAGAGGCACAGGACCAACTAGTCACCAAGAGAGCAACCATTAGAAGGAGTTGAGTACGGGTTATCCATTCAGGACGTCGACGCGCTGTACTGGGGTCACTACTCACTCTTAAGACTCCGAATTGAGAAGGCGTATCATTTAGTCTGCGGTCGGTGATGCTTGACCTGGCTGGAAGCGGTTATCCCGTACTCCGGAGACACCATACATTTCATGGGCGGTCCGCGGTCGATACTCTCGGCAATCTACGTTTGGCTCGTCCCGCGGACACTCTCTCTTCGCCGAAGTGTTGAGGCGGGCGATGATGTTCTGCCATGAAAACCGTCTGCCTTCAGCGTCGACTCCACCAACCTCAGTGCCAGCGAGTAGATTCCACAGGAGTACACGGCTT
>CALELH010000312.1 GCA_937902595.1 uncultured Myxococcales bacterium | reverse complement strand
CCGGGGCCCCGGTACCTAAGCTCACCGTACGCCGAATCCTCAACACTGGAGAACCCGGCGCGATGTCGAGGTGCCGAGCCACCTCATTACCGGCTGCCGCCGCATCTATACGTCGTGACGCGACCCCGCCAGTGAGGAGCCCCGTCCCGTCTAGATACGAGAGCGAGTCTCCCTTCGTAAGCGTCCCGTGGTCGACGGACACGGGCACATTCGCTGCGACGTAACTCACCAAATAGCCGATGGCCGCACCGTCGATCATTCGCAACCGGACCACGCGAAGCAGTCGGGCATCGGGCTCTTCGCCCAGAGCGGTCGCTGCGGGCTCGGGCGCATTGGCGATACCGGCCTCTAACAGGACCCAGGAGGCGGTCTTACCGAGTCGAACTACAGTGTCCGCGAGCGCCCCACGGTTCCCTGGGCGATGCTGCACCTCCGGCTCCGACACAAAGGTGCCACGCCCCCTGTGACGGGTAATGAGACCCTCGTAATCAAGCTCACGGAGCGCCAAGCGCACGGTGGTCCTGGAGACCTTGAACTGCGTCTCCAGGTCCTTCTCACTCGGAAACAACTCTCCTGGCTTCCATTCGCCCTGGGAGATGCGAGCGTTGAGCACGCGCTTGAGTTGACGATATAGGGGCACACCTGACTTTGACTCGAGCATCTCAGTCCTCAATTAACGCGGATAGTCAGCCACCAGAGGCTGGGCTAAAGACCATGCACGCCCGTCGACCACGTGCGTGCGATGGGAAAGTACCTTGTTCTCAGCGTGAGCGGGATGAATCTTCGCAGAAAACAACCCTGACGTCCGCGCCGCTCGGCGAACGATCGGTGCGCTGATATTGCCATCAAAGAGACGAGTCTCCCACGGCGTCATGAGAGTGTAATCCGACCAGAGAGTCGTGATCAGACTCGCCCCCGCTGGGCTCGGACGGCTGCTGGCCACTACACAGACTCGATTCTCAGCGGCGCGCTCCGGCAGTCCCGTCTCGACCTCCCATCTCTCGGTGATCGTCAGCGGAGCCGCCACGATCTCGGCGCCCTTTAGCACCGCTAAACGATAGGACTCTGGGTACAGGTTGTCGTCACCAACGAGAACCGCTACTCGCCCCATGGGAAGCTGAACGACCTCCACATCGTCCCCCAAAGACATCCAGCCAGAATGCCGGTTGGACCCGTGGAGTTGGGGCTGGCGCAGGCAAACCCCTTCGGGGCCCACCAGGACGCCAACATGTGACCAGCCAGACGCACACCGCTCGATAACGCTGGTCGCTACGTACAAACTACCACCGGCCAACGCACACTCGACACGGCTCAGCCAGTCGGCGCTGATCTCGGCGTCCTGCGCCGGCGTGTCCGTCGCACCTGACTCAAGCCAGAACAGCTCCGGTAGAGTCAGTAATTGACATCCTTGCTGGGCAGCCATCTCGATGGCCTGGAGGCTCTCTTCGATAGCCGACACGCCGGAGGCTCTAGGTTGAAAGATGCTCGCCAAGACCTCTTTGGCCCCAGGCTCTAACGTCAGAGGTTTGGGGGCCTCCGCGATGGGTCCATAAAGGTCAGGCCTACGAGATCCGAAGATGTCAGTGCCATCGGGCCGCGTTTTGTCGTCAGCGTCCCGGGGGTCTATGTCGGCGTAAATGACCGCCTCCCCAACGATCGGAGCCTTGGCCAGCACTGTGCCATCGGGCGCAACGATCTGGCTCTCCCCTGCCCCCGACAAGAAATGACCAGGGATGTTGATCTGAGCGCTCACCGGCTCAACCAAGAACTCAGGGATCAGAGGTCCAACCTTATTGGCGGCGACGACGAAGACCTTATTCTCTGCAGCGCGCACAGGGATATGGAGCGAGCCTTCGTCGAAGGCGAAGGAGTTCAGGCTATTACAGAGCACCTGGGCCCCACGCAGCGCCAGTCCTCGCGGGGTCTCATTCAACACCCCGTCCATGCACGCGTATAAGCCAAGTCGACCGATCTGCGTCTCTACGATCGGCGAGGGCGTCTCGGCGCGCTCGAGGAAATCGTTCTCGTGCCCGATCAGCACCTGCTTATCGGCGGTTGAGATGACGCCACGAACAGGATCAAAGAGGATGCTGGTGCCCGTACAGGTGTCCTCAGCGGTGACCACGCTGCAGTTGGCCACAATGAAGAATCCATGGGTGCGCGCCCGGTCGGCGATCGCTTCGACAAACGGGCCGTCCAAGGGCACTGAGACGCGGGCGCAATGGACCGCATCCTCATACCAGGAGCAGTGATTGACGAACTCGGGGAGTACAACCAGATCAGGGTTGCACTCGGCCGCCGAGTCGATCATTCGGAGTGTTGTCGCTAGGTTGGCGTCAACATCGGGTCCGACGGCATATTGCACGGCGGCCACTCTCACCTTCTTGTAGAGCGCAGCATTCATGTTCGTTCTCCTCGTATCTTATCTCTATTCGCGAGCCACCAGTCACGGGTCCGTCCGCCGAGCCGTCGACCTACGAGCCCCTCTGCGACCTCGACTGCGCCCATCAAAGCGTCCATTGAGATCCCTGTTTCGAATCCCATCTTCTCTGCCATCAACGCCAGGTCCTCCGTCGCAAGGTTCCCGGCGGACCCTGGCGCGAATGGGCAGCCCCCCAGACCTCCAATTGATGAATCAAGCATCCGCACGCCCGCCGAGATAGCGGCGCTTGCGTTCGCGAGCCCGAAGGCCAGAGTGTCATGTAAGTGTACGGCTAATTTAGCCATATCTGTCCGCCTACCGACGGCCTCGCACAGGCGACCCACATCTAGGGGGGTTGCGTGTCCAATGGTGTCGGCGAGGGCCAACTCATCGGCGCCGGCGGCCGCGAAGCGATCAGCCAACCCGAGGATCCTCTGCTCGGGAATCTTCCCTTCATATGGGCAAACCCAGGCCACGCCAAAGATGACCCGAGTCTTGACACCGTCGCTCTTGGCACGCTCGACCACTTCGCAGGCGTAGTTAACGGCGTCCAATAGACTCTGGCGACTGTTGCGCTGACTTAAGGTCTCACTGCACGCGACCACGGCGGTGATGCCCTTGGCTCCAGCGGCCAGAGCCCTATCATACCCCTTCTGATTGACCACGAGGCCCATGTATTCAACGTCTGGAGCGGCCATGAGGTGGGTCCCGACCTGCCCATATAACTCAGCGGCGTCTCTCATTTG
>CALELH010000311.1 GCA_937902595.1 uncultured Myxococcales bacterium | reverse complement strand
CCTGCACCAGCGCCACCTTGGCCACCCGCGCCACCCGCGCCACCGGCCGCTCCAGCCCCAGCTTGACCACCGGAGCCACCCGCCGCACCTGCGCCACCTTCACCACCGGAGCCGCCCGTCGCACCTGCGCCACCTTCACCACCGGAGCCACCCGTCGCACCAGCGCCACCTTGGCCACCTGCGCCACCCGCAGCACCGGCACCGCCTGCTCCACCTGCCGCACCAGCCCCAGCTTGACCGCCGGAGCCACCGGCCGCACCAGCGCCACCAGCGCCAGTCGCGCTGTCGGTCACGCCCATGGATCCATCTCTCAGATCGGGACCATCGGCCTCAGGCTCACAGCCTAGAAAGACAAGAACGGTGATTGCCGCGATGACGGCGAAGGATTGAACTCTCATGTGTGCCCCCACAAATTTGCCCAGGTGGTGCTTTGCGCTACCGTCGATTGTACGACCCGAGGCCATCCAGATCCACTAACAACAGAATTTTCCATGCGGTCAGGGCTTTTACATGGGCCCCGTAGGGGCCTGAGGCATTTAACGGAGAGCCACCTTGGCTACAATTATGCCTCGGGTATGGTCCGTAACCAGTCTTAAGCATGGACATCTTTGACTTCGATCGCGGTCATGATACCCACGGTAAGCTGCGGGCGATGGGCGCTCGGTTTTGACCTCATGCAACCCTGGGAGCAGAGAGCCATTTAATGGTGGACGGACCCACATCAGCCCGCACTGAATCAGGCGGCTTCGCTCCGGGAGATGGTGGCCTCGTAGGTCGCTGGCTCTTTATCCGCGGCCTCGGACTCGTCTATCTGTTCGCCTTCGGCTCCCTCTGGTCGCAGCTCTCGGGGTTGATCGGCACAGAGGGCATCGCGCCCGCCGATCTCTATCTGGGGCTCCTAGAGAAGCACGTCGCCCAGAGCGACGCGCTGAGCTGGTGGCAATTCCCCACCCTAAGTTGGTTCTTAGGAGCAGATGAGACGACCCTCCACATTCTCGCAGCGGCCGGCTGCGCGCTGTCCATTGGCCTGGTCGCGGGCGTCTTACCTAGAGTGGTCCTCGCTGGGCTCTGGGCCATCTATCTGTCCTTCTTCACCATCGCGAGTCCATTTCTGAATTATCAGTGGGACATCCTCCTTCTGGAGGTCGGCGCCATCGCTGTCTTCTATGCGCCAGGCGGGGTCTTCCCATCCCTTCGAGATGAACGGGCACCGAGCGTAGTCGCCACGTGGCTCTTGCGGATCGTCTTGTTTAAGCTGATCTGGTCATCAGGCATGGTCAAGCTCAACAGCAACGACCCAAGCTGGCAGGATCTCACAGCCCTCGATTACCACTATTGGACCCAACCGATCCCACATCAGCTCGCCTGGTACGCTCACAACGCGAGCGACCTCGCGCGTCAGGCAGGCGTAGTGATGAACCACTTCGTCGAGCTGTTTATCCCTTGGCTGATACTGTTCACGCCTCGCCGGTGGTTCATGGTCGCTTGGTTTGCCATCAGCGGGCTCTGCCTCACCTTAGGCCTCGGCGACCTGAGCCTACTCTACAGCCTAATCAGCGGGATCGCCGCCCTCATCTTGTCCCGTCTGGGTGCTCATGACGAGCCCAAGGACATAGAGCGGGCGATCCCCGCCATCTTTGTGATCATCCTGATGATCTCAGTGGGCGCGACAGGCAACTACGGATTCTTCAACCTCCTCACCATCGTGCTCGCCTTTGTCTGTCTCGGTGACAGGCTGCTCTACCGTGTGACGCCGACGAGCCTCTTACCGCGCCTGCCAGACGTATCAAGCCCTGTCCCCAAGGAGCGAGTTTACTGGCGTGGGATCGTCATCGCAGCCGCCCTGGTTCTCGTGCCCCTCAACGGACTACGCCTGGTCCAGTTGACCTCCAGCGGCTCGCTACGCTCTGCGAAGGCGGCGGTGGAACAAGGGAGCGACGCCTGGAGCGATCGAGCGCTCTCGAAGGTGACGGAGGCACAAGCGCTGAGTCGGAGTTACCTCGGTGGCTACGCTCTGGTGAACGGATACGGTCTCTTCGCGCGCATGACAAAGGAACGCTTTGAGCTCATCGTCGAGGGCAGCCACGACCAAGAAGAGTGGCGGGCGTATCGATTTCAATACAAGCCAGACACCACCTCCGACCTCAACTTCGCGGGCCTACACATGCCTCGCTTGGACTGGCAGATGTGGTTCGCGGCCCTATACCCAAAGTGCAGTCGTCCGTGGTTCTTCAAGTTCATGGACAGCCTCTTGGAGGGCTCCAAGAGCGTGCACGGTCTCCTCGAAAACAACCCCTTTCCGAATGGTCCGCCGACGTATCTCCGGGTGCGGCGCGTCAGCGCCACGTTCAGCGCTGACACGGAGGGGGAGACCGAGCCCGGTCCCTGGGTCTTTAGAGAGGCGAGCGATTATTGCCCGGTGGTGTCGAGGCAAAACTTGCCACGGTCCGCCTCGGGACGAAGGCGCGCTGACAGATAGGAAGCGACGTCCATCCGCCTCATGGCAGCTCTCATCTGCGCCTAATCATTCAACAGCTCCATCTCACGGAGAAGGCGCCGGTGAGTCATTCCGATCCGTGCCGTCAGGCTGCTCCATAGCGCAAGGAGGGTTCGGACACATGGCCATGTCTCGATTGGGGTGACCACCATCACCCCAACAGCGAACCGTCCCCATCTGAGTCAGAGCGCAGGCATGTCCGCTCCCGACGCTGACAGATTTGTAGAGACCCGGGGGCGCGTTTCCCACGAGCCCGCCATGGTTACCCCAGCAATGTAGCCGACCGTCACCGGTGATACCGCACGCGGTCCCATCATCCGCGCTGATCGCGTAGAACGGGGCGCCTTGCGGCGCCTGGAAATCTCCAAACCCAGCCCCCCAACACGCCGCCTCTCCATTCATGGTGAGCCCACAAGCAAAGGAGTCGTTTTCATAAGAGCCGACGACGACGGACCTCATTGGGCGCGGTTGCCCCATAGCTGTAAGGGCAGCGGGGATATTTTGATAGCGGGTCACCGAATCATTGCTGCGCCCAAAACGGTTTCCCCAACAACGAAGGGCCCCAGCTCTATTTAACCAACAGGCGTGGTTATCAGCCACACTGACGCTCTCAACCATCTGTAGCTGCTGCCCGAAGTCTCCCAACCTATTCGCCTCATCTTGATCCGTACCAGTCGGGTGATGGTCGTCTGTGCCCACACAATCGAGGCTGCCAGCCATGTTGAGTCCGCACGCGAAGCTCGCCCCAATAGACACCGCGGAGTACGCGCCGCCGAACTCACCGACCCAAGCACCCTCCGGCCAACATTGAGTCCGGTTAGCATCCATGCCCTCAATGATAGTGCACGTGCGGCCACGGGTGGCGGCCACACTTAAGAAACGCTCACCTGCGCGGAGCACCGGTAGAGACAAAACCTCGGCAAACTCGTTCCCCCAGCACCTCAGCCCGGCGCTCTGCCCATCCTCTGCTGGCGTGACTCCGCAGTTATGGTAAGAGCCCGCCGCCACATGAGTATAGATGTACTCATCGCATCTGGGTCCTCCAAGACCGGCAGGGCATGGTTCTTCGCATCGGTCGCCCTGGCCATTCTGATTCTTATCATCTTGAAAGCTGTGGGAGATGATCTCGATCTGGCGCTGGTCACACATCGCCCCCTCGGCACCCGCGTTGACTACGATCACCTCAGAGCGGCTAGGCGCAATCACGGCCGCGTCATCATCATAGTCACCGCTCGATCGGACGTCCGAGATCAAGACCGCCGATGGCGCCGTTCCGATAGCGATGTAAGATGCTCCGTCTTCTGAGACAGGTCGGCGGACAAAGGAGCGCTCGCCAACCCCCGACTGCAAGAGCACCTCAAGGGAGCCAACGCACTCGTCATCTGATCGACCCACCGCGGCCAGATCCGCGAGTCCATCGCCATCGACATCCCCAGCGCTGAGATGATCGGCCGCGAAGCCCAGAGAGTAACCACCAGTCCAGGTCACGTCCGGCACCAAGCAGTCTACAAACGCGTTGTCAGGACACAATCCGGTCAGGGAGCCCACCCAAATGGAGGCGCGCTCGCTTCGAGCGTCTCCAAAGGTACGGCACAGAACGGCGACAGATGGATCACCTATGGGCGTTTTATTGCGCTGAGGTTGGCGAGCGCGGAGGGGCACCATGTCGAGCGCCTCCAAATTACCCTCTGCGCCACAGGGCCCATCGAAATGGGTGTTCGAGGTGATTAGAAGGGTGCCATCATCAGCTGTGCCCGTCTTGAGCACATGGAGGGAGCCATTATTGGACAACGCGACCAGATCATACAATCCGTTCTCATATCGGTCGGTGGCGACCGCTAACTCGAGCACACCACCAGGGATCTCTACGATGTCCCCAAGAGCGTCATTGAGAGGACTCACAGAGATCGGCGCTTGCCCCGGCGCTGCATTACAGTCACCTGCTACATCAGCTGGTCCTGTCGCAGGGAGAGCGAACAGAGCGCCTCCGTAGGCGGCCACTGCCCATTGACCAAACCGAACGATGGGCTTCTCCAGACGACCGTTTGGATGTTCAAAGTTTCGAGCGTCGAATTCATAGACATGGACACAATCATCACGACGAGGTCCTCGCTGGAGCGCTAAGGGCGCCTCGGCGCTCGTGATGAGTACCCCACCCGGCATAATCATCCTGCTGGCGCCGCTGTAGACGGGGTCACCCCCCTCGTCTACGACCTTACCGAAGATGTCCGCGTCGATGGTAAAGTCCTGCCACTTCACGAGCCCGCCGCCGCCCTCGACCTGCACGTGGTCATCCATGAGGATCGCGAAGGAATCTAGACGCTCGTCGGCCGCGACAAATCGACCCCGCGCGCCACCTTCCGGCAGGAATCGCCC
Source organism: uncultured Myxococcales bacterium (assembly GCA_937902595.1). GTDB lineage: Bacteria > Myxococcota_A > Bradymonadia > UBA7976 > UBA1532 > UBA1532. Next base: position 5,920 of record CALELH010000311.1, on the reverse strand, counting down.
TCTCCTAGGATAGGCCCCACAAGTGTCTCGGTTACAGTCACTCTTACAGCCATCACCGTTGACACGATTACCGTCATCACACTGCTCATCAACGCCGAGTACTCCATCGCCACAGATGGGTAGAGGCGGCCCCGCGTCGACCTGAGCATCTAACGCCGCGTCGACACGAGAGTCCATGTCGACCACGCCTCCGTCGTCCACTGAGCCGCGACCCATGTCCTCACCATCTAGAAGTTCGCCGTCCGGGCTCGCGTCCCCGTGGTCTGCCTGAGCATCCATGACGAAAACGTCTTCATACTGACCACCATCGACGGATCCAGACAGCGCGCCAGAGTCCCCAACCACTAAGCCGCCCAGATCGACGGGCTCTAGACAGCCGGTGCCCAAGCACAGCCCTAGACCGATGATCACCAAGGGGAATTGGCCGACCCCCACCGCATCACTTAACATACGATATTCACTCCACTGAACAGTGAAACTCCGCGTCCACTCGCATCAGAATCCTGAATACCCATCTTTGAGTCAACGGTGAGACGCATCCGGTCCCTACCATTTCATGGAGAGATTGTTGTCATTGTGGAAGCAAGGTACGCTTCGCGTAGATGTTTTCGGGAGCTCCGGTGAAGACCTGTTCTGTCTGCAATGGCACTTATTCCGACGAGATGCGCTTCTGCCCAACTGATGGAGCGGCGCTGAATAAAGCCGATCAAACCGAGCCCGCCGTGGATCCGCTCATAGGTAAGGTTCTGGCCGAGCGATATCGAGTCATCAGGAAGCTCGGAGAAGGGGGCATGGGCTCGGTCTACCTAGCCGAGAATATCCATGCCGAGATGGAGGTCGCCCTTAAGATATTGAGTAGCCGAGCTTCAAGTGACCCGGTTCTGCTCAAACGCTTCGAGGCTGAACGTCGGATCATCTCGCGTCTGCGGCACCCGAATATTCTGAAGCTCCTCGACTCTTTTCACACCACAACGGGCGAGCTCGTAGTGGTGATCGAGTTCGTTAATGGGGAGACCTTGGAGGACAGGATCGCGAAGAAGGGCCTGTCACCGAGGGAGACGCTCTACATCCTCGCCGAGGTCTTCGATGCGCTCTCGGAAGCCCATGACGCGGAGGTCATTCACCGGGACCTAAAACCCAGTAATCTAATGATCGAAGAGGTGGGCGATCGCCTCGTCGTCAAGGTGCTAGACTTTGGGATCGCCAAGACCCTCAGCTCTACAGGTATGACCAACACCGGCATGACCCTAGGCACTCCAGCGTACATGTCGCCAGAGCAGGTCCAGGGTCTCGAGATCGACTCACGCAGCGATCTGTACAGCATGGGATGTGTCGCCTATGAGTGTCTCGCCGGACACCCACCGTTCAGTGGAGAGAACCCCTTCTCCGTGATCAGAAAGCACATCAAGGAGAAGCCCCCTTCCCTGACCCAGCAGGTCCCAAGCCTCGGCGTGGAGAGCGCCCTAGAATCCTTCGTCTTCGCCCTGCTCTCCAAGAAGCCCGAGGATCGACCACAGAGCGCCCGTGACGCCCGAGACAAATCTCGGCATTTGTGGGGCTCCACTCAGGCAAAGGACCAGAGCAGTCCACGTCCAATCCCGTCCAAGAATCAGATCGTCGGCATGGCTGAGACCGTCGCGTCCGACGCCATCCCCGTCGCGACATCGGGGCTCGATGCGACTGGAGAGGCGCAGACGATCGGGGACGGAGATTTTGGCCCCATCACCACTCTGAGCCCAGACGACAGCATCGATGAGACGCCCTCAGGAGAGGAGAGCGGCTCCGGCCGCATCGCTTGGTTCGCGGCGGCCATCGCCGTCTGTATCGCCGCTTGGGTCTGGATCTTTGGAGGCGCGCCTTCGACCCCGCCCATGGGCTCGAAGAGCTCCGTCAAGAAAGTAAAGCTCGTTGTAGGTGGCGAACAGGTCACCCCGGCGACGCAGGCTGCAGATGGTCAAGACGACACGCAGACACCCAAGTTAGGTACCGCGCCTATAGGCGACATAACACCGACCACCAAGACTCCCGGCGAGACAAAGAGTGTGAGACAGGTCAGCCCAGAGAATGAGCGACCCAAAAAGAGAAAGCGTAAGGCGAAGAGGCGACAGGCGAAGAAACGCAAAGCGATGACACGTAAGCCAAAGCGCCAGGCGGAACGTAAAGCGAAGAAGCGCAGTGAGCGCACGACTAAAGAGACACCCAAGGCCATCGACTCGAAATACCAAGACCTGTTCGGCGAAGAATAGAGAAGACCAGAGTCTCTAAGGCGAGAGGTTGCCCGGCTTCATCACGCCGTTCTCATCGGTGACCCAAACCTGGACCTGAGGCCCATTCTCTGGTGGATTGTCGCAAGCGTTGGGTGTGCCCTCTTTGGCGCAGAAGCAATCCTCTGACCCCACCCCACCACAGGACCCGCGTAACGCGCGGCCACGGAGCAATCCGACACCCATCATCAACATGAGAAAGGCCATAAGCCCAATCGTTACAAATATGGTCGCCACTCGAGACCTCCTCTGTGCTGAGTGATTATAACAGATCTATTCGCTAGGGGCCCGCGAAGACGCCTTACGTAAGGCCGTAAACGCGGTCGTGGCCTCTTCATGAAACGTCCCGTGAGGTCCCTTGACCAAGAACAAGGCCGCCAGTCCTTCTCCCTCTGCTAGTTTTCGGCCTTCGACAGGACCGAGCACATTGAGCGCTGTCGCCCAACCATCAGCGTCCACGCAGGTCTCGGCCACCACGGTCACGGAGGCGCCCATATGGGAGATGGGCTGAGCGGTCCTAGGGTCGATGGTGTGAGACACGCGCACACCCCCCTCTTCTCTAAAATTACGATAATCACCCGAGGTCGCCATCGCCCGGTCGTCCAGGGCGATGACCTCCTGGATCCCGCGCTCGCCATCCACGGGTTTCTCAATCCCCAATCGCCAGGGCACTCGCCGGTCATTGAGCCCTCGAGCACGAACTTCGCCACCCACCTCAACTAGATATCGCGCGATCCCCAAGCCATCGAGCGCCGCGGCGACCTGGTCAACCCCATAGCCCTTCGCAATTGAAGAGAGGTCCACATACAAGTCCGTGTGGGTCTTCTGAATGGTCTTTTTTGCATCATCACGAACAAGCTTTTGATACCCGACACTGTCTCGTAAGGCGGCAAGCTCCGACACCTTAGGGGACTCTCTTCTGCCCTGAGGTCCGAAGCCCCATGCATTCACGAGAGGACCGATCGTGACATCAAAAGCGCCAGCTGTACGCTCGCTAATGTGGTGAGCACGCTGCAAAACGAAGCGCAGCCCACTTGAAGCAGCGAATGGCTCAACGGAGCGCCTCGAGTTAAAAACCGAGAGCTCTGACTGCGGCCGATACGTCGACATGCTCTCATTGACTCTCTCCAGCGATGTCTCGATCGCCGCCTTGAGGGTGCTGCGGAGCTTCGGGGGCAGTTGAGGTACTACGACCGTGACGTTCCAGGTCGTGCCCATAGTCGGACCGCTCAGACTGACAGTGTGTTGAATATCCGAAGGGTCTGGCCGGCGCGCGTACAGGGCAATGAACAGGGCTAGGACAAAGAGGCCGGGTAGGATGAATCGGCGGATGACTCCGGGACCGGAGTCATCCATACCTGCGAGATAGATCATAGATGCCGCGCCCTGACTCAGCCGCCGAAATCGTCAAGCGCGATGTTCTCTTCCTCGACGCCGAGGTCGTGGAGCATGTCGATCACCGCCTGGTTCATCATTGGAGGCCCGCACATATAGTACTCAACGTCCTCCGGGGAGGGGTGATTCTTGAGATAGTTCTCAAGCAAGATGTTGTGAATAAAGCCCGTGTAACCGTGCTTCGCGCCCTCGGACTGGCGGTTCGGCGATTCAGGGTTCGCCCAATCGTCCTCTGGCACCGAATCAGACAGCGCCAAATGCCATTCGAAGTTCTCGTTCTCTCGATTGATCTCTTCGAAATCTTCGACATAAAAAGCCTCCCGGTAGCTCCGCGCGCCGTACCAGAAGCTGACCTTACGATCGGTCTTAATCCGCTTAAACTGATCGAAGATGTGAGAGCGCATCGGCGCCATACCTGCGCCACCGCCGACGAAGACCATCTCAGCGGCAGTCTCCTTGGCGAAGAACTCACCGAAGGGACCTGAGATGACCACGTCGTCGCCGGGTGTCAGATCGAAAATATACGAAGACATAATCCCGGGCGGCACATCCATCCAACCATTCTTAGCGCGGTCCCATGGTGGAGACGCGATACGCACATTGAGCATGATGATGCCGTGCTCTTCAGGATAGTTGGCCATGGAATATGCGCGGTTGACTGTCTCAGTCACCGTGGACACAAATCCCCACATACCAAACTTGTCCCAGTCACCTCGATACTCGTCCTCGATGACGAAGTTTTCATACTTAGCGACATGGGGCGGGCACTCGATCTGAATGTAACCACCAGCGCGGAACGGGACTGACTCACCCGCAGGAAGCTCGAGAACGAGCTCCTTGATGAAGGTCGCGACGTTATGATTGGAGCGGACCTTACAGGTCCACTTCTTCACGCCGAAGATCTCAGGCTCGATCTCGAGCTGCATGTCTTCCTTGACCTTAACCTGGCAAGACAGGCGACAGCCTTCTCGCTCTTCACCTCGGCTGACGTGGGTCTTCTCCGTCGGGAGAATCGACCCGCCGCCGTCATGAACGTGCACCTTGCAAACGCCGCATGTCCCACCCCCACCACAAGCTGAGGGGATGAAGATCTTCTGACTCGACAGAGTGTTCAGCAGCGTGTCACCCGCGGGCACCTCGATGAGCTTCTCACCATCATTGATGTTGAGGGTCACCAAGCCCGTGCTCACGAGCTTGCTTCGCGCAGCCATCAGACCCGCCGTCAACGTCACAACGACGAGAACGAAGGCGATGACTCCAAAGATAATTGTTAGCATTCCTGCACTCATATCATCGTCCTCCCATCACAACGAGATCCCGGCGAAGGCCATAAAACCAATGGCCATCAAACCGGTCACGATGAAGGTGATCCCGAGACCGCGGAGCGGCTCGGGTACGTTGCTGTATCGCATCTTCTCGCGAATGGCCGCCAAGGCCACTACGGCGAGGGCCCATCCGATGCCGTTCCCCATCCCAAAGACGAGGCTCTCACCGAAGTTGTAGTCTCGCTCCACCATGAAGAGCGAAGCACCCAAGATAGCGCAGTTGACGGCGATGAGTGGAAGGAAGATCCCCAGGGCTGCGTACAGCGCTGGCGCATACTTATCTAGGGTCATCTCCACGATCTGAACGCTGGCGGCGATGGTGCCGATGAGCGATAGGAACGTCAGAAAAGATAGGTCCATAGTCTCTAGAGCTGCGACCCCTGTCCAAGACAGCGCCCCCTCTCTGAGTAGACCGTTGTACACAACCCAGTTGAGGGGGCAGGTCACGCCTAAGACGAAGACCACCGCGGCGCCAAGACCGACCGCCGTCTCCACTTTCTTAGAGACCGCCAAGAATGAACACATGCCCAGGAAGAACGCGAGGGCCATGTTCTCAACGAAGATCGCCTTTATAGCGAGGCTTAAGTAATGTTCTAACATCAGACTACTCCGCCTCCACCTGGTCTGGCTTCCAAACACGATTCATCCAGATGAAGATCCCGATGAGGAAGAACGCTCCTGGCGCCAAGACCATGAGTCCGTTTGGGGTATACCAACCACCTTCGTTAACCGACTGCATAACGGACATGCCCATCAGCTTTCCGCTCCCAAACAGCTCTCGAAAGAAGCCGACAAAGATCAGAACTAGGCTGTATCCTAAGCCGTTTCCAATCCCATCCATGATGCTTAGTCCAGGTCCATTTTGCATCGCGAACGCTTCTGCACGACCCATGATGATGCAATTGGTAATGATCAGTCCGACGAATACGGATAGCT
>CALELH010000310.1 GCA_937902595.1 uncultured Myxococcales bacterium | reverse complement strand
TGCACAGACGCAGGAGAGTCATCTCTAGCACAAGCTTCGGGAATGGAGACCGACTCACCTCCTCGGCACCTTTGAGCATCGTGTTCAGGATGCGATGGAGCTGTGGTGGAGAGACATTCGCGACCTGAGACGCCATTAGAGAGAGCTCATCAGGGGGTACATCGACCAGATCTGATGCGTCAGGGCAGACCTTGACGACCACAAGGTCTCTCACATGGCGAACGAACTCTGCAGCGAACTTCTGGAGATCGAGCCCTCGCCGAAATTGCGTTTCAACTAGGCGCAGCGCCCCCTGCCCGTCACTGGTAATGATCGCTGAGATGAGCTCGCTAAAGGCCGCGCGGTCGGCGATGCCTAACACCTCTCGAGTCTGTGTCTCGGTGATCTTGAGGCCACAGTAGGCGATGACCTGATCGAGGAGGGAGAGTGAGTCACGCATCCCGCCCTGAGCCTCTCGAGCTACATGAAAGAGCGCCGACTCTTCGATCTCCAGGCCTTCCGCGTTCGCGATGTTTTGAAGCGCTCCCACGATGGTGCGTTCGGGAATTCGCTTAAAGTCATACCGTTGGCAGCGAGAGTGAATCGTATCAGGGATCTTGTGGGGCTCGGTCGTCGCGAAGACAAACAGGACATGCTCTGGTGGCTCTTCGAGCGTCTTCAGCAGCGCGTTGAAGGCGCTGGTCGACAGCATGTGGACCTCGTCGATGATGTAGACCTTGCGCCGCCCCTTGGCGGGCATGAACTTGACCGACTCTCTGATCTCTCGAATCTGCTCTACGCTGTTGTTACTGGCGCCGTCGATCTCGAAGACATCGACGGAGGTACCAGACGTAATCTCATCGCAGGCAGGACATGTTCCGCAGGGCGTCGTTGTGGGACCGTTTTCGCAGTTGAGGGCTTTCGACAAGATACGAGCACAGGTCGTCTTACCGATCCCTCTACTGCCGGTAAACAGAAGGGCATGAGCAACTCGGTTAAGCTCGATCGCGTTCTTTAGAGTTTGTGTGACATGCTCTTGACCGATCACCTCATCAAAGGTGGTCGGACGCCATTTTCTGGCGAGTACGAGGTATGACAAGTTGCCCCCTTGCTACGGCTACTAACGAGGTCGATGACCGGAGCCTGACACCCCGAAGGGGCCGCTACCGTTGCTGCCTCCCGGCCCTGGCGGAGTTCACGGTCTCCGGTCATCAGGCCCGGTCATCATAAGAGTCGATAATAGCATCGACTCGTGGCGGAGAGGGTGGGATTCGAACCCACGGTACGCGTAAACGCACACACGCTTTCCAAGCGTGCTCCTTAAGCCACTCGGACACCTCTCCAACGCTCTGCGCTGGTTGAGCATCAGATGCTCAAACCAAGGTTCTGTCTGACATACGTCATGGTGTTTCGCCAAGCGAAAAGAGCGGAGAGGGTGGGATTCGAACCCACGGTAGGGGGTCGCCCTACACTTGATTTCGAATCAAGCGCCTTCAGCCGCTCGGCCACCTCTCCTCATTTTCGCTTTCTCGGCGTGTTTTATTCGACGTCTGTCGCGAAAGAAATTGCTTAGCAGTTCGGAACATTCACTGGCCCGAACGCCTCCCACAACTTCAAGTCGATGGTTCAATCGTACATCAGTTGGGATTTGATACAGTGACTCTACGGCGCCCGCTTTGGGATCCGTACAGCCATACACAAGTCGCGTCACCCGAGCGTTTACTAAGGCTCCTGCGCACATCGCGCATGGCTCCAAGGTAACGTATAGGGTGGAGTCTAGAACTCTCCAGTGTCCGAGGTGCTGTGCCGCCGCCTGCAAGGCGAGGACTTCAGCGTGACCTATGGGATCAGAGTTTTGTTCACGGACATTCATGCCCGTGCCAATGATCTGTCCATCATGGACAACGATCGCTCCCACGGGAACATCCCCGGCCTCAGCCGCTTTTCGCGCGAGGTCCAGACAGATTCCCATGTACGTGTTGTCGTCGTGTTCGCTCATATCTTTTTGTCCAAAAAAGGAGACCCGGCGTGGATACCCACGCCGGGTCGAGCGCACTCGGCAGGATTCGAACCTGCGACCCTCGGTTCCGTAGACCGATGCTCTATCCAGCTGAGCTACGAGTGCAAAGTATGGCGGAGAGGGTGGGATTCGAACCCACGATGGGCTTTTGACCCATACTCCCTTAGCAGGGGAGCGCCTTCAGCCGCTCGGCCACCTCTCCTTACGAGCACGACTTAAATCAAGACAGCCGGACACTGATGTTCCAGCAAGCTTGTCAATGTCAACGAACAACTCAGCGTACGATGGCGGAGGAGGTAGGATTCGAACCCACGGTAGGCGCTAACCCACAACGGTTTTCAAGACCGCCGCCTTAAACCACTCGGCCACTCCTCCTTGGACACCTCGGACGCAGAGGAAGGGTGTTATAATGAGGGGCATAAATGCCGTCAAGAACAAAGTGGCTTGGTTTGGATCTAACGACCTCGAATCACTCGAGCTTTTGAGCCTTCAGTTGATGGTTTCTAGCCCACCCATGTATGGCTTTAGCGCTTCAGGCACTCGAACGGAGCCGTCGGCTTGTTGATAGTTTTCCAGGATCGCGACGACCGTTCTGCCGACCGCGAGGCCCGAACCGTTCAGGGTGTGAACGAGTTGGGGTTTCTTTTCGTCGGGGCTTCGATACTTAATTCCTGCCCGCCGCGCCTGGAAATCTCGAAAGTTTGAACACGAGCTGATCTCTCGGTAGGCAGCTTGGCTGGGTAGCCAGACCTCGAGGTCGAGAGTGCGAACGGCTGAGAAGCCAAGATCACCTGCGCAAAGGTCAACCGCTCGGTAGTGTAGCCCAAGTCTTTGGAGGATATGCTCCGCGTGCCCCGTTAAAGCCTCAAGAGTGGCGTCGCTGTGCGCCGGCTCAACGAATTGGACGAGCTCCACTTTTTGAAATTGGTGCTGTCGAATAAGGCCACGTGTGTCTCGACCATATGCGCCCGCTTCCCGTCGGAAGCATGGCGTGTATGCCGTGTATTTTATTGGCAGGGACCCTTCAGCGAGGATCTCTTCTCGATGAATGTTTGTTACAGGCACCTCTGCCGTGGGAATGAGCACCAGATTGTCTCGCTCAAGGACAAACGCGTCGTCCTTAAACTTAGGAAATTGACCGGTGCCCTGCATTGAGTGAGGACTCACGAGGAAAGGCGGCAAGATCTCGGTGTAGCCATGTTCCGTCGTGTGGATGTCGAGCATGAAGGAGATGAGCGCTCGCTCTAGTCGAGCGAGAGCGCCCTTGTATACGGCGAAACGTGCTCCGGAGATCTTAGCCGCGGCCTCAAAGTCCAGTAGCCCTAGGTCTCCCGCGACCTCCCAATGAGGGCGAGGCTCAAAGTCTAAGTTTGGTTTTTCACCATGGGAGCGCAGTATGACGTTGTCTGACTCATCGGTCCCGTCTGGTACCTTGTCATCAGGGGTGTTGGGAATGCATAAGATGAGGTTATCGAGAGTCTCTTCGACCTCTTTTTGGGAATTCGCCACAGATTTTATGTCTGCGGCGACCGTCCTCATTTGATCACGGAAAACACCAAACTCATCGCTGCTTTTATCAGCGGCTCGCATCCCTCTTTCCGTCTCTGCTTTTGCTTGGCGAAGGTTGTCACCGCGGAGGATCAGAGCGCGTCTCTCTTCGTCTAAAGCCAGCACCTGATCGAGGGTGACCTCGCCACCGCGCCGAGCGAGGCGGGCGACGAATCCTTCGGGATCACGACGAATGTCACGGATATCCAGCATTTTTCCATCCAGAGCAAAAAGTACTGGAGCGGATCTACGCTGAGTTTAGAGGCTACGCAAGAGTTCCTTAGCTTCGCCAGCGTAGTCACCCTCTGGCGCGATCTTGAGATAGGCCTGGCAATGCCGGCGCGCTGTGCTCGGGTTCCGGTCCTTCTCCATACTGCACAGGATAAAGTGCGGATGAGACAGAGACTTATCGTATTTGAGGGATGACTTGAGCAGTGAACGAACTTGCCGTTCATTAAACTTGGGCAGTCTCATCCTCGCTTTAGCTTGCTCTGAGAATGCTTTCCCCATCTTTGGATCCAGCTTGATGGCCTGCTGAAAGTCTTTGATGGCGCCCTTCAAATCGGTGACCTTTTCCCTGAGGACGCCTCTATAAAACCAAGCTTTAGAGTTCTTAGGATTGCACTTCAAGTGACGACCAAACTCCGTGATGCCGCTCTGCCACTCAGTATATTTCTCCATCTGCATCTGTCCCCGACGGAAGAAGACATCACATAGCTGTGCTTCAAGCGCGGGTTGTTTGACGACCGAGGCCGAGACCCTGTCATACTGAGTCCGTGACGCCTTGATTTGATCCTTTGTGCCGGTCGCTTGAAGCGCCCGACCGAGCCAATATCGGATCACGTGGTTGCGCTTATCTAACCCGAGGCCCTGCTTAAACCGTTGGATCGCCGTTTGATAGCTCTTGTTGATATACGCGATGCGGCCCAGATAGTAGTGAACATCGATGTCTTTGGGATCGAGCTTCGTCGCCTGACTCAATAGAGTCTTAGCGGATTCATAGTCCTTGCGAGCGAAGCTGTTCTCACCGGCAAACTTCAGAAATCGAGAGTTCTTGGGCTCTCTCTTCAACGCGGACTCATAGTGCTTGGCGGCTTTCTCCAGACGGCCCAGCGCCTGATTTGCGCGGCCGAGCTCGTAGCTCATGTCATCGTGGAAGTCGGTTCGCTGCATGAGATGCTTGAGCTCTTTCAATCCCTCTTCAGCTTTGCCGCTCTCTACCAAAACTGAGACTAGGTTTCTGCGCGCGTTCACGAGGCCTGGATGAAGCTTAAGCGCTGACTTATACGCCTCTTCTGCTTCCAGTAAGATCTTCACTTCACCGCTTGTAGACGCGATCTGCTTCTTCAGATTCGCCAGACCGTAGTACATCAACGCGGCCTTAGGGTTCTTCTTTAAAGTCTCTTGGAGATAGGTGAGCGCTTCATCAACCTTCGCTTCTTTAACCAGAAGTTCAGCGACCTTGAGTAAGGCCCGGTCAAAGGTTGGATCGACCTTGAGCGCGGCCTCGTACGCAGTACGGGCCAATTGGTAATCCTGCTTCTTAAGGTGTACGTCACCAAGCTCCAGTTGGAGCGTCGCTGATTCGGGGTACTTTTCTGTGGCTGCGGTCAGATGGTCAATCGCGCGGCCTGGTCGTCCCATATTTGCGTAGCATTGACCGATCTTAATGGCGGTCTCCGCGCTTCTAGCGCCGGCCTTCTCCAGGGCTAGGAAGACCTCGAGTGCTTCGTCATAGCGACCCGCCTTGAATTGTTCTTCGCTCAGCATGTCTAGCGCCTCTAGATTACCAGGCCATGCCCGGACAGCAGAGCGCAGATCGCCTACGGCATCTTCCTTCTTCTTCTCGTTTTGACTGATGCGAGCTCGCACGACGAAGGCCGCTGAACGGTCTTGCGGGCGCGCGCGGCCGGAGTCGAGGGTCAGCGCTTGTAGGAGTAGCTTCTTAGCGCGTTCAACCTCACCCTTTCGCGCTAGGATTGAGGCCAAAGCGGTATTTACATTGGGCGCCCCTGAGGCCTTCTTGTAGAGGTCTTCAAAGATCTCCTGAGCCACATCAACCTTCCCCATAGACAGAGCGATCTGTCCGGCTTGTTGTTGAGCATCCAAGAGGTCCTTATCCCTCGCATAGGCCCGACGGAACGCGTTAAAGGCTCGCTCTCGCTGGGCTGTCTTCATTCGTGAGTGGCCAAGGAGACGGAGCACCTTGGCATCCCGAGGCTTCGCTTTAGCGAGGGCTTCGATCTTCTCTGGCGCTGTATTGACGCCGTCGGCGAGGGCGACGGATAGATGCGCCCGCTTCATTGGCAGAGACTCATCCTTCTTATCGAGGGATTTGACGAGCTCAATTCCGCTCTGAAGCCATCGTCTGTTCTCTGGGTATTCTAGTGAACCCAGGGCATAGAGTTCGACAAGTTGCCCCTTCATCGCGGCGTCGAGGGCGTCCTTCTTTTGTTCGAGTGTTCCGATGGCTGCTCGGTAACCATCGATCTCAGCTAGCGTGGCCCCCTGCGTTTCAACGAGGCCATCGATAACCTTGGGCGGGACAGGCTTCCCTTCGGCCATCTGCTGCTTGGGCACGACCGGCTTCTTCTGAGGCTTGCGGAGCTTAATCTTCTTGCGGCGGACCTGCGGCTTCTCTTCCGGAGCGAATGGACCAACCTCAGCGACCATCAGACCGCCGATCCCTCCGGCGAGGACGACGAGGACAAGGACGACACCGAGCAGCTTGGCTCGCCCGCCACTGTCTTCTGGCTCCGTTGGAGCGGTGGCCGTCGGTTGCGCTCCTGTTTGAGCATAGAAGTGGGCGTCGTCATCGTCTGGTAGCGATGGAACGGCATTCTCATCGGGCGCGATCAGACCTTCTTCTTGGACTGGCTCGGACGGCTTTCCACCGACAGGCCTATCTTGTCTCAGACCAGGGAGATCATCGATGTCACCCAAATCCGGACTCTCGCTGGCGCTTCTCGGTGCCGGGAGATCCGTGAACGCGTCAGGGATCTTCTGAGCCTTCGGTGCGGGTAGGTCCTCTAGATCGTCAAAGAGATCACCCAGAGGAGACGGGCTAGACCCTTGAGATTGTGGCGCTACGCTGTCGGAGGCGCCAAAGCTGAAATCAAAGTCGTCGACCTCAGGCTCGGGCGCCGAAAGCGGATCGTCGCCATCCAGATTGAGCGGACTCGGTGGCGCGACCTCGTCCACAGGCATGGACGGGGGTTGCGGCACGGCATCAGCACCAACGAACGTCGGCTCATCGGGCGCTTCGATGTCCAGGGACAGATCATCTAGATCCAACGGCGCCAACATGTCATCCAGGCCATCCGGTGGTGGCGGCGGTGGGGGGATCGATCGGTCCGCCCCAGGAGGGGCTGGCGGAAGCGGAGGTGGTACGCTCTTGGCTTGCCGTACCTCTGCGCCATCCGCGGTCGTTCCATCACGGAAGACCAGAAATCCGGTTTGGCAGGATGGACAGTTAATTGACTGACCCTCTGCCGGGACCTTCTCTTCATTTACGCGGTAGTCGGCACCGCATTTGGGACAAACGACCTTCATCGTACCCTCACAGCCATTTTGGGGCAGTTCGCTCGCCCACCCGAACCTTCGAGTAGGTCAATCGATCTCGTCTTATACAGATATTGCACCCCCCCAAAAGGGCGTCGTTTCTTTTCGACCTTGGCATCCTATCCCGAACCGACGATTTCGACAATTCCGCTCCGTCTTGATGGATAATCTTTCCTAGGATTGACAATCCTGTGGCGAAATAGTTTCTCATGGCATCAGTGTCTGTGCGGAATGAAACTATGAACGGCCATGTTCTCTACGAACGTGTTCGCACCAGGGAGATTTAATGGCGGCGTCCGACGATAAGCGCCGAAAGCGTGGAAAGCGACGGACCAAGAAGCAGCCCGAGACCACGGGCCGCTCTTGGTGGCGCATTGCTCTCTATCTGCTCTCTGGTCTAGCTCTGATTGGCGCCTTGGCTGTGATCGGAGTGTATTTGTACTTCGCGCACGGCCTACCGACCTTCCAGACTTTAGCCGATTATCAGCCGCCTCAGATGAGCCGTGTTTACGCACAAGATGGCACAGTAATCGGTGAGCTTTTCAGTGAGCGCCGCACTCTCGTCGGACATGATGAGATCCCGCAGGTGCTGATCGACGCAGTACTCTCAGCGGAAGACGCGGACTTTTATGCCCATAAGGGGCTCGATTATGTCGGGATGCTCAGGGCCGTTTACAATGGCCTAAAGGCCGGTCGGGTCAAAGGCAGCGGAAGTACAATCACTCAACAGACGGTGAAGAATCTGTTGTTGAGTTCAGAGAAAACCCTCCGGCGGAAGATTAGGGAGATCATCCTCGCTCGCCGCTTAGAGACCCAACTTTCAAAGAATGACATCCTCACAATTTATCTGAACGCCATCTATTTGGGGCATGGCCGATATGGTGTTCAGGAGGCATCGCGATTCTATTTTGGGCGCGACGTAAGCCAAATGAACTTGAACCAGGCAGCGACGCTCGCCGGATTGATACAAGCACCGAATGGTCATTCGCCCCGGCGTCGTATGAAGCGGGCGCTCAATCGGCGCTCGTATGTGCTCAACCAGATGGTTAAGAACAAGAAGATCAGCCGCGCGCAAGCAGATGCAGTGACTAAGCGGCCAATCGATCTTGGACCTGCGCCCAAAAAGCCTGATGCTCATTACAATTGGTTCTTGGACATTGTTCGACGCAGGCTCATGACTCGGTTTGGCGATGACTTCGTGCTCAGAGGGGGTCTGTCCATTTATACCCCCATGGATCCTGTCAGACAGCGGGCTGCGGTGAAGGCCTTGAGGAAGGGGTTGACCGATCTCGATAAGCGGAGGGGCTATGGGAGAAAGCTTCCTAGAGTCAACGCAGCGGGCGCCAAGGGATGGAAAGCGAAGAGGGTCAAGAAGCTCGGCGGACGTCCACCAGGCATGGGAGCAACGGTGCTCGCTCGGGTTACGCAGGTTCGTAAGAAGCACTACCTTCTCGATTTGGGGGTCGGGAGCGCACGACTCTCACGTCGCTCTGCTGAACGCCTCTTCGTAGCCCACAAGAAGAGTCTAGAGATTGGTGACATTGTCACGGTGCAGATTCGCTCCGATGGGCCAAGACATCCTAAGACGGTCAACGCTGTCCTTGCCGGTCAGCCTCAGGGAGCTTTTCTGGTGCTCTCGAATCAAGGTCGAGATGTCTTAGCGATGGCTGGAGGTTGGGATTATCGAGATTCCCCCTTCAATCGTGCGACTCAGGCCAAGCGTCAGCCAGGGAGCGCGATCAAGCCGTTCATTTATGGTGCGGCCATGGAGCGTAGGCTCTACAGCCCATCTTCCATTAAGGTTGATGCACCGGTGAGCAAGCGAGTCTCCCGTGGCAAGTATTGGCGGCCTAAGAATCATTCAGGAAAGTTTCTCGGGCCCATCAGCTTGAGAACGGCTCTAGCCAAATCTGTAAACACCATCCCAGCGGAGATGACAGACGAGTTAGGTGTTCAGTCAGTACAAAAGTTCTCGGAGCGCGCAGGGATTACTTCTCCGATGGCCCCTGGTTTGGCGAGCGCTCTCGGAGCGAGTGAGGTGACACCACTCGAGCTGGTGAACGCCTATGCGACGATCGTCTCCGATGGTAAAGGCATGGCACCTCGGTTTGTGACCCGGATCGTCAAGCCGGACGGAGAGATTATCGCCCCGAGTGTGGACACTGCGCCTGCCGGGGTCTCACCCGACACCGCCTATTTGATTCGCTCGATGATGAGGAGTGTCGTGACCGACGGGACAGCGAGGCGACTGAAGTCACTTTCTCGCCCGGTCGTTGGAAAAACCGGCACCAGCCAAGGTTCCCGTGACAATTGGTTCGTGGGTGCCATTCCCGAGGTTTCATTTCTTGCCTGGGTAGGTTTCGACAACAGCCGATCCATAAAGAAGAAGAAGGGTAAGAAGAGGGAGAACTCGGTCACCATCGCCGTACCGATCGCCAAGACGTACTTAGAGAAGGTGGAGCGGGATGGACATGATTGGCCCGAGCCCCCAGAGGGAGTTGAGTCTAAGCGTATCGTGATTCACGACGGCGTTCCGATGCTAGCCTGCGCGGACCAGGAAGATGGGTTTGATGAGTTCTTCCTGACGGGCAGCGCACCTCGAGAGTGCGCACCGGCTGCGGACGAACTGGATGCCCACGACATGTTCTTTGACGGTCAGGGTGATGACGCGACGGGTGATCTGCCGTCGAGCGGGCTCAACTTGATGCCAGCGAAGCCGTCCTCTGGTCAGACGGCGCCGTCGCTACTTCCGGTCAGAGCCAATAAGCTTCTGCCTGTACGCTCCAAGACGGGCCAAATTGATGTCACGCGGCCTACGGAGAACAGGACGACCGCAGATGAGGATCTGCCTCCATCCGCGCGTCAGTAGAGGGATCTAAATAGGTTCGGCGACCAAGTCGTAGTCGGTGACCTGAGTAATTCGCGCACGAACGATCTTTCCGATCTCGACATGATCAGCGGAGCCGAGATAGGTGACGCCATCGATGTCTGGTGCCTGGTGTTCGGTGCGACCAACCCACACTAGATCAGACTCCGGGCTACGGCGCTCAACCAGAACATCCACTTCGCGACCGATCATCGCTTCGTTATGATCTCGCGCTATCGCTCGTTGTTCGTACATCAGCCGGTCCAAGCGCTCAGCCTTGGTCTGTGCATCGAGCTGCCCGTCGAGCTCGTAACTTGGCGTACCTTCTTCGCGGCTGTAGGCGAAGGCACCTAACCGCTCGAAGCGAGCCTCATGAATGAACTCTACGAGCTGCTCAAAGTCTTCAGCGGTCTCACCCGGATATCCGACCAACATCGTGGTCCGTAATGACACACCAGGAACCTCTGCGCGCAGCTGAGCAACACGAGAACGGATCGCGTCCGCGTTGGTGCTGCGTTTCATGGCCTTGAGGACGTTATTGGAGATGTGCTGGAGCGGCATGTCTAGGTACGGAAGAATCTTGTCTTCCTTCGCCATGAGCTCGATCAGCCCCTTCGGGAAGCTTCGAGGGTAGGCGTACATGAGTCGGATCCATCGAATCCCGTCAACCTGAGCCAAACCTTCTAGGAGTTTAGTTAGATTGGATCGAGGCTTGAGGTCGTATCCATACGCAGTCAGGTCCTGAGCTACGAGGTTAAGCTCTAAGACTCCCTGCTCAGCGAGCTGGGTCGCTTCGTTTACGATGGACTCAATCGATCGGCTTCGCTGTGGACCGCGGAGCGTTGGGATAATACAGAACGCGCAGGTGTTGGAGCAGCCCTCAGAGACCTTGAGGTATGCCGTATGACCGCCCATGGAGTTGTAGCGAGGCGCCTCCCAGTTGAAATCCCTGCGATCGGGATCGCCTACTGAGATTCGGCTGCCTGTCCGTCCGTCGAGGATCTCGGTGACGAGATTAACGTCATTGGTGCCCACAAAGTGGTCGACCTCTGGCATCTCTGCCGCGAGCTCCTCGGGATACCTCTGAGCGAGGCAGCCCGTCACGACGAGCTTCTCTATGGAGCCCTCTTCCTTACGGCGCGCCATCTCTAGGATGGTGTCGACGCTCTCTACCTTGGCGTCTTCAACGAATGCGCACGTGTTGACAACGACGATGTCGGCTTTGTCGCTATCGCCGGTGATCGAGCATCCTTGTTCAGAGAGCCCTGCGAGCATGGTCTCTGTGTCTACCCGATTCTTCGGACAGCCAAGGGAGACAAAATGCACTCGTTTCTTGTCCATGTTCGTCTCCGAAAAAGAGTGTCAACTACCTGTGTGCGGCCAAAACTCAGCTATCCAGCACACACGGGGACATACCCGTTCGTGGGAACAGAGAGCTTCGCTATCGAATCGAAAGGTGTGCCCGGCAAACGCCGACAGATCAGCGGGTCGGCTGCTCGTGACCACACTTCTCACAGAGCCAAAAGATCCCACTGGGACGGCTCTTTCGAACGAACTTTACCGCTGCCATGGCGGGATTTCCGCATGACGGGCATGCCTTTGTTTTACCAGCGTCGCGATCACCACGGATAGCGAGCTTTGCGGGTCGAGTACCCATCAGTCTCTCCTGTATCTAATACGGACGATTGGGTTTCAGAACCCGATCGGCGAGCGCGGCAAACTATCGAAGCATCTACAGGTTGTCAACTCTCGTCGTCATTGGAGTGTTCTTTAACGGGGACTGGACTGAAGTCTATAAACTCCCCAGCCATGGATGGATCATCGAATAGAGCGTCGATCATAGGCTCTACGGACGACCCAACAAGCGCCTCTCTTAGGAAGAAGCGAACGTTCTCTTCGACCTGTTCATTTGAGGGTAGATCGCGCACAGCCTCAACGAGATCACGACATTCAGAGACGTCTAGATTTCGGATCATCGTCTTGATGAGGGGAATACTGGTCGCGTTCATGGACAGATGGGTCAGCCCCAGGCCAAGGACGATGGGCAGGCACATTGGATCACCAGCCATCTCACCACACATGGATACTTCGATGCCCATCTCGCGGCCGGCGTTTGTGATCGTCGACAGGAGCGAGAGCATCGCAGGGTGGAGGGGAGCATACATGTGAGCGACGTGAGGATTTCCTCGGTCAACAGCGAGGGTGTATTGGATCAGATCGTTGGTGCCGATGGAGAAGAAGTCGACCTCTTTAGCCAGCTGCTTAGCGATCAGAGCAGCGGCCGGCACCTCGATCATGATCCCGAAAGCGATGTCGTCGGCCATGGCGACGCCCTCGGCCTGTAGCTCGGCGCGACATGCCGTGAACACTCGCTTCACCGCCCTGATCTCGCTCACCCGTGACACCAGCGGCACCATGACTTTGAGAGGGCCGTGAGCGCTCGCTCGGAGCAGCGCTCGCGCCTGAGTTTTCAGCAGCTCGGGACGCTTCAGACATAAGCGAACCGCCCGGAGACCCATGACCGGATTTGATTCATCCTCGATCTTTACAAAATTCGAGAGCTTGTCTCCGCCGAGGTCGAGGGTTCTGATCGTCGCGGACTCAGGTGCGCACGCGTCGAGGACTTCCACATATCGCTCGTATTGCTCTTGTTCGTCTGGAAGCGCTTTGCGCTGCATGAATAGGAACTCAGTGCGAAACAGACCCACTCCATGGGCGCCGTGCTCCACGACGATTGGGGCCTCCTCGGGAAGTTCGATGTTGCCTCGCACGTTGACACCGATCCCGTCTGAGCTGACCGCTGGAGACATTCTCTCCGTGTCTAGCTTCGCTCGTTCAGCGTTGTATGCGGCCTGACGCTGTTGATATCGCTGTACTTCTTCGGGTTCGGGGTTGACGTGTACGCGTCCATTCGAGCCGTCGATGACGATCACGTCGCCTGTGCCGACGTACTCTGTCAAACCATCGACAGCGACTACAGCGGGCAGCTCTAGGGAGCGCGCCATGATGGCCGTGTGGCTTGTGCGACCACCCACCTCGGTAACGAATCCACCCGCTGAGGTCTCTAGGATCTGCGCGGTGTCCGCTGGTGACAGGTCATGGGCGACGACGACGGACCCGGGCATCATATTGTCGAGGGTCGGCTGGTCCTTGCCGAGTAGGTTACGCAGCAGTCTATCGCCGACAAAGTCCACGTCTGAGCGTCGCTCTCGAAAATATTCGTCCTCAATATTGTCGAAGACTTGCTTAATGCTTC
This sequence comes from uncultured Myxococcales bacterium, assembly GCA_937902595.1. GTDB lineage: Bacteria > Myxococcota_A > Bradymonadia > UBA7976 > UBA1532 > UBA1532. Next base: position 7,569 of record CALELH010000310.1, on the reverse strand, counting down.
GGAGCACCTTCTTGAGCGCCCATTCTGCGTTCAGATGTTGTTCTCTAATCAGCTGGCATGTGCCGTCGATGAGCATGTGATCGCGGAGCATTAATTGGTGGGCGTCGAGGATCAGGTAATGTTCTTCACCTGCGCTCTGCAGACGCGCCTTAAGATCTGAGATTTGCTGCTCCGAGACGGAGAGGGCCTGTCGGAAACGATCGAGTTCTTCGGGCACTTCACTCTCTGAGAGGTGTGCGTGGGGGACTTTGACCTTCCGACGATCCACAAAATGAGCACGACCAATGGCGTATCCCGGCGATACCCCGATGCCATACAGCGTGACTCTCTTGCGGTACGCTGTGCTCACTCTCCCTCCCCGAAGTATCCAGACACGCAGTCGATGGTGGCGCTCATCGCCTGCTCTGCGTCCACCCCATCACATGTGAAGGTGATCCAAGTCCCCTGCGCCGCAGCGAGGCTCATCATGCCCAGGATCGACTTCGCGTCCACGGTGAAGGAGCCTTTGGTCAACTTGATGTCACATTCAAAGGCCGATGTGACACGAACGAGCGTCGCCGCAGCCCGGGCGTGAAGTCCAAGTTTATTAATGATCTGAACGTCTTGAGTCAACTTTGTCATCAATCCACCATCACGATAAAGGAAAGTAATTGTTCAGATAAATGACGAGGGAAGTCGTCACTAGGGCGGCACCGTACAGGAGACCCATCATCGGAATTCCTCGCTTGAGGCCGAGCAGAAAGATCAAAGTAAGGGCCAAGAGCATAAAGGGCTCTAAGCCATCGCTCAGTGGAACGAGAGACTCGGTCGCCCGATCAGCGAAGATGGCAGCGCTTGCTCCCAGAAAGATCGCTGCCAGCCAGTGGGTTCGCTCCGCGAAGCGCACCAAAGCCAGTCGGTTGATCCGCTCGCAGACCTCTTCACCGGCGCTATACCCAACGAAGAGTCCATAGACCCGCAGACCGATATGGCAGAGGTTGAACAAGACGAGGAAGCCGACCGGCGCCCACCACAAGCCGCTGAGGACACCCATCACAGCCCATGCCGCGATGAATGGACGTAGGCTCGACCAGAAGAAGCTGTCTCCGATGGCGGCCATCGGGCCCTGGAGGAATCGTTTGAAGTTTTGGACGTCCGTAGGGCTTCGCTCACCTCGAGCGACGTCTTCTTCCATACGAATGGAGGCACCGATGAGCGCGCTCGCCATATACGGATGCGAGTTAAAGAACTCTAGATGTCTAGCCAGCGCTGCTTTGAGATCATCTCCGCTATAGAGTCGTCGAAGCGCGGGCGTCATACAGAACGCGAATCCCACGCTCTGCATACGTTGATAGTTGTTCGCTGCTTGGATGAAGAAGCTGCGCCAGAGCACCCTCAAGAGGGTCATGACACCGATTCCGCCGGACTTAACTTCCGTCGTCATTGGCTGGCCCCCTGAGTGATTACAGCAGCGATTGCGATGAAGACCCCGGCCGCCAAGATGAGCGCTCTTCTTTGGCGCAGGAGCGCTAAGGCCACCGACAGTCCGATGGCTGGAACGACATAGGTGCTCAGTACTGTCATGGCTTCAACGGCGTTCACACCGAGTAAGGGCCGCACGTAGAGCAAGACGCCGAAGACGATTACGGACGCGAGCAGTGTCGCGATCCCGTTGACTGTAAAGGCCTGTAATATCGCTCTAAATATGATGAAAGAGATGACGTGAGTCTGACCTTCTTGACCGGCCTCATCAGCGCGGTCAGCGAGCTTGAGGTTCATGTGATCGAGACGTACGTCCAACCACTGACCGAGGAGACATGTTGGCGCCCCAGCGAGTAAGGCGATCATCCACGTCGCGGCGTCAGAAGGTCCGACGTATCGGCCGAATAGGAAGGCGGCGGAGGCGATGGTAATGGCTGCGAGGGTGTCATTATGCGGTACGTTTGCGCCGAACATGACGCAAGACATCCACAGAAGCTGTAAGACAGAACCTATGAGCACCGCCGTTTGGAGATCTCCAAAATAGAGACCCACGATGGTCACCGCGATGAGCGGTTGGGAGAGCATAAACTGAAACGCAGCTCTCCGATCTAGGCTGAGGAGACCGCCGATAGCGGCGATCGCGCCCAGATCAATAATCAACTCCATCGTCGTCATCTAGGCAGCCTCAAGCGCCCGCCGCAGGTCGATGGGCTGTTCGTTTGGTAGACTCTGAATCTCGGCTCTAACACCACGGCCGAATAGACCCTTGAGTCGATCGATCTCCGGTTCGCCTAGAAACACGGCGTTAGAGAAGGAGCGTCTGCCGGCTGCGTGATGAATATTACCAATGTTCAGTAACGGGAATGGGTGCCCCGCCTCAAACAGGCGTGCCGCGTCTTCTATGGTCTCCATCAGAACCATGACTGAGTCCGATGAGTTTCGCTGATTATTCAGCCAAGCTGCGGCGTCACTGATACTTAACGCCAGGTAGTTCAGTTCCGTTGGGATCGCCATTCGAAACATCGTCATTTGGAGCGAGTTCTCAGGCACGCTGTCACTGACGACGAGAAACGTCTTCACTCTAAGATGAGACATCCAAGTCGAGATAATCTGACCATGAACCAAGCGATTATCGACCCGATAGAAGACGTTCATGACGCATCTCCAGAGCTTCGAAGTAATGCACCTGCGACGAGGATGTTCTCCCGGCCGTGGGATTGAATCATCGTGGCGACGTCACTTAGAGGTCGAGTACGACAGGTCGACAGCTTGAGCAGCATTGGGAGGTTCACGCCGGTGACCACCTCCACCTTCTCGCTCAACAGCGTGAGGCTCACGTTGGAAGGAGTCCCGCCAAACATATCGCATAAAATAACGACGCCCTGACCCTGGTCGACCCCCTGGATTGAGGTGGTCAGCTTATCGACGATATCCTCTCCGCTCTCTCCGGGATTGACGCTCACAGAGTCGACGGCTTGAAACTCTCCTAGGATCATCTTGGCGGCGTCTATGAGTGAGGGGCCGAGGTTCGCATGAGTACAGATTACGACTCCGATCATGATGTCTCCTTAGTGACGTCTCGGTGGCGCACCTTTGGTTCACGACCACCATACCGTATGTGGGTCGCGACGCGCTCCGCGATGGACACCGATCGGTGTTTCCCGCCGGTGCATCCAATCGCGATCGTTAAGTGACTCTTCCCCTCGTTTTCATAGGCTGGCAGCGTCGTGTCGACTAAGCGCAAGAAATGTTCGAGGAACGTGGCCGTCTCGGGTCGTCCGTAGACATAGTCTTGCACCGGCTTATCTAGACCTGTTTGCGGCCTCAGTTCCTCAATGAAATGAGGATTGGGTAAGAATCTGACATCCCAGACAACGTCTGCTTCTGAAGGGACTCCGTATCGAAATCCGAAGCTCATCACCGAGAGGAAGAGGTCTCTGGATACCCCCTCTGACACCGACGACTGAATGAGTCGTTTGCATTCGTGTACGTTCACGTCTGAGGTGTCCAAGAGTTGATTCGCTCGCTCTCGGAATGGATGCATTATGAGTCGCTCGGTTTGGATAGCCTCTGCGATTGGGAGTCCATATCTGCCCAGCGGATGTGGGCGTCTTGAGACGCTGAATCGACGCAATAGAACGTCGTCGCTCGCCTCAAGAAAGATGATGTCGATGTTGATCTCGTCTGAGTTCAGCCCCTCGATAAGGCCTAGTGTACCCTCGACGTCCCGGACATTTCTGACGTCTAACCCGATGGCGAGTCGATTAAATCGATCACTCGCCTTCGCGAGATCCAAGAGCTTGGGCAATAGGGGTGGTGGGAGGTTATCAACGCAGAAGAAACCAAGGTCTTCGAGGGCGTTGATGGCGGTGGATATCCCCGAACCGCTCAGACCAGTTATGACGACCAAATGTAGGAGGTCATCCTTCGTCTCCACGTCACTCATTGTCATCACCTCCAATGGACAGGGGTGGCTCAGTCATCGGGTTGTGAGATTCTGATATCTGAGCATCGAGCCTCTCTGCAAAGGCCTCGGCAGAGTGAGTGCCTTGAATTTGCAGCAATCGGTTTCGAGCGGCCACTTCGATAATTAGCGTCAGTGATCGACCTGGCCTAACGGGCAGCGTGACGTGTTGCACCGGCACCTCCGCGAAGGACATCTCTCTCTTGTCTAAACCGAGACGATCCACGGAAGGCATCTCAGACCACTCAACGAGCTCGACCACCAATTCAACCCGCTTACGTTCACGCACCGCGGCGGCCCCGTAGAGGTGTCTGATATTGATGATACCGAGTCCTCGAATCTCCATGTGGTGTCTGGTGAGTTCTGGACTATGACCGACTACAGAGTGAGCGCTGGTTTGCTCAAGAATGACCAAGTCGTCGGCCACGAGGCGGTGGCCTCGAGTAATGAGTTCGAGCCCAATCTCGCTCTTACCGATGCCGCTCTTTCCGACCAATAGGATCCCCACGCCGTGGACATCGACCAGAACTGCATGGCGGACCTCTCGCGGGGACAGCCAACCAAACATGGCGTCGTTAAGGCGGTCGATGACCTTGATGGACTCAAGGGGTGTCGTAATGAGCGCCACACCGCACTCTTCGCAGAGGTTCTTCAGTTTTTCAGATGGCTGGAGTCCAGCGCTGATCACCATCCCAGGAAACCCGGCGGCGAAGACGGTCTCAAGTAACGCTTCGCGTTCATCGATGGGCAGAGTGTTCAGATAGCCCATCTCGGTACGACCCATCAGCTGGATGCGGTCCGACTCGATGTTCTTAACAAACCCTGTGAGCGCGATTCCCAGACGCTGGACTTTTGGCTGACCAATGCGCCGCTCTAGACCACTCGCGCCTCCGGACACCACCGAGAGTTGATCGTCTGCCATGGTGCTGATGAGTTCGCCGACGGTGACCTTGTCCATTGGGACTCCTGCTCGTGTCTCCACCTGAGACAGCTTTCGTCTATGGAGCCGTACGCTCCTCCGTTAAGGACTACAGCTTGGCGTCTTCTTCTTGGATGATCGCATACATGGATTCACCGTCCGGCGCCTCCAAGAGACGCCTGCGGGTCTCGCCGTCCTTAAGGAGCCGAGACAGTCGGGCGAGAGCCTTGAGGTGTGCGCCCTGCGCAGACTCAGGGACAAACAAGGTGAAGAAGAGGTGGGTGGGTTGTCCGTCAAGACTCTGGAAATCGACGCCTTCGACGCTGCGGCCAACACACGCGACGATCTTTGGTACGTCATCGGTGCGTCCATGGGGAATCGCGACCCCGTTACCAATGCCCGTACTCTGTAGCTTCTCCCGCCGGTCCAGGGTCTCAACGAGCGCGTTTGGATCAAGGTCCGGTTCGCTTCTAAGGAGTAAACCGACGAGCTCGCGCAATACCCCAGGCTTACTTGAAGCACCCAAATGGGACTCAACCGCTCTTACATCCAAGAATTCAGTGATCTGCATGTTATTCCAGGGGCCTCGACCAATCCTATGAGTGCTCTAAAAAGGGGTGGCTCTACCACCCTCGCTTTCGCTTAGAGCTGGGAAGAATATTCATCGCTTCGCGATACTTGGCAACCGTTCTGCGCGCGATAGTCACGCCATCAGCCTTGAGCATGTCCACCAGCTTCTGGTCTGAGAAGGGTTTCTTTGGATCTTCATTGGAGACTAATTGCTTAATCTTGCTCTTGACCGCTTCGCTCGCGAGATCACCATTATCGCCCTGAATAGACGAATTGAAGAAGTACTTCAGCTCGAACATTCCTTGAGGCGTGTGTACGTACTTGTTGCTCGTTACACGACTCACGGTTGACTCATGCATCTCGATGTCGTCTGCGACATCCTTGAGGATGAGTGGCTTCAGACGCTCTACCCCGTGGTCGAGAAAAGCCCTCTGAAACTTAATAATGCTCTCGGTCACCTTGACGATCGTCTTCTGTCTCTGCTCGATGCTTCTAATCAGCCAAGCCGCAGAGTTCAACTTTTCGGTCACGTACTTCTTGGTCTCAGAAGAGTTCGCGTCTCTGAGAGCGTTTCTATAGAAGCGCGAGATGCGTAGTCGCGGCATGCCGTCGTCGTTGAGAGCGGTCTTATACTCACCCGTGTCATCTTTTCTGATGTAGATATCTGGGGTGATGTAGCGCGCAGAGTCGCCCGAGAAGGGCCGACCTGGCCTCGGTTCCAATTGGCATATCAGCTTTGCCGCTTCGATAATTTCATCCAGCTCAACCCCGATCCCTCGAGCTATGGCCGGATAATTCTTCTTCTCCAAGTTCTCCATATGATCGGTGATCACATCTTCAACGATGGCACCGAGCTCCAGGAGGCGGGATTGGATCAGGAGACATTCACACAGATTGCGAGCGCCAACCCCAGGAGGATCGAACAGCTGCACCCGCTCCAAGACCTCTTCCACATACTCAAAGTCATTGCCGTGGGTTTCTGCGACCATCTCAATAATGGTGTCGCTTGGAATGACGTTTTGGTCTTTGTCGTGTGCGGCTAAGTACCCATTGTCATTAATGTTACCGATGAGTGATAGGGCGACTTGCTTCTCTTGCTCACTGAAATCAGAGACCTGTAGCTGCCAGGCAAGATGATCAAAGAGACTCTCCTGCCTCGTTAAAGTCGCCTCGTAGCTTGGAAGCTCATCATTGTTAAGTCGTTGGGTCCCGGAGCCAGGTAGCGGCGACGAGTAATTCTCGAAGTAGGACTCCCAATCGATCTCCTGGCGGTCCGCAGGCATCTCATCTTTGAGCTCAACGTCTGCGGTTTGCTCCTTCGCCTCACGTTTCTCGACCTCGGCCACCGATTCGACCCGAGCCTCAGATGACTCTAACTCTGAGTTCTCCTCGAGAAGTGGGTTCTCCATGAGCTCATCGCGGACAGCGTCGATCAAATCCATGCGCGAGAGCGCGAGGAGTTTGATCGCTTGCTGCAGCTGCGGCGTCATCTTCAGCTCTTGTCGCTGACTGATGTTTAGGCCGATTCGGAGATCCAACGCCATCGATTATCCAAGCCAGAGTTTATGGCCCAGGCACCCACATTCTCGCTGGCTTTGGGTACCCAGCAGGCTCACAGAGGAAATTCCGCACCTAAGTAGGTATGGCGGACCGTCGGGTTTTGCGCAACCTCCTCAGCGGAGCCTGAGCAAATCACCCGACCTTCATTGAGTATATAGATACGATGGCACACGTCCAACGCTTGGACGATGTAATGATCAGTAAGTAAGATGCCAACCCCATCTTTTGCGCACTCCCTGAGGTGTCTAGACAGCCCAGACACCGACCTTGGGTCGAGGGCGGCGAAAGGCTCATCGATCAGAAAAAAGCCTGGTTTTGAAGCGAAGGCTCTCGCTAATTCGACTCGTCTTCGTTCCCCGCCGCTCAATAGACCGGCGCGCTGGTCCGAAACATCGGTGAGTTCAAAGCGCGCGAGAAGCGTATTGAGGGCAGCGTCATCGGGGGCCTGAAAACCAAGACTCACGTTCTCAGCGACGGTCATCTTTTTGAGGACGCTTGGACCCTGAGGGACATAGCTCAGCCCCTGTCGAGCTCGGCGCCACAGAGGGCCCTCTAGCTGACCTCCATTGAGCGTAATTTGGCCTGCTTGTGGCTT
>CALELH010000309.1 GCA_937902595.1 uncultured Myxococcales bacterium | reverse complement strand
TATCAGTTGTTCCGAGGTATGAAGAGAAGCACGCAGTCAACTCAACGCCGCGTTCGATGAGAGCGGCGGCGTTTCGGATCATGGGACCGACGACGTCACCTTCGTTCAAGGCTGCGCAGGCACCCACCGTGATGGCCTCTTCTCCGCTCCCCAGCCAGGCCTTGGTGATCACGCCTTGCTTAACCCAGCGCTTGAGCTGAATGTCGTGGAGTCGAGCCATCACGAGGCCTTCATAGAGCTTCAGCAATCGCTCTTCGCTTAAGCCGGAGATGAAGGTCGCGCGGGGCCCTTCTTGAGCTACCGCGTTAAACTCGGCTTGGACCTCCGGGTCTGGGGCCCAGTCGACATATTCAGAAAACTCGAAGGCTGGATAACGCTTCATGGGGGCCCTCACGTGTGATTGCTCGAGGAACCTCGTACCGAATTCGTCGCGTGCGGTAAACTCTTATCGGACCATTAGACATTCAGTAAATCGCTCTTCGGGTCTTTAGACCCCTGGTCACACTCGCGTGAACGGTACGTTTCAGTTAGGCTCCAGCACCATGAGCGAAGAAACATCTGAGACATCACGCAGACCCATGTCCTCGGCCTTTCGAAGGGTGCCGAGAACGGGCGTCATCTACGTCATGAACGAAGCGCAGCGCCATGGCTATACAGCTGAGGACCCTGGGTGGTCAAACCTGGGCCAGGGCCAGCCAGAAGCGGGCGGACTACCCGGAGCGCCCGAGCGTATCGACGGCGTCTCCATCGCGACGGAGGACTTCGAGTACGCCCCGGTGCCTGGGATTCGGGCTCTCCGTGAAGCGGTGGCTCAGCACTATAATCGAATGTACCGAGTCGGGAAGCCCTCTCAATACACGTGGGAGAATGTCTGTATTTCGTCAGGGGGGCGCGCCGCCTTAACACGCGTGGCGGCGGCTCTCGGTGAGATTAACCTGGGGCACTTTCTGCCCGACTACACAGCCTACGAAGAGCTGTTGAGTATCTTCCGGCTCTTTTCACCGATCCCTATTCTCTTGGACCCAGCGCGCGGCTACGAGTTCACTCTTGATGAACTCGAGCATGAGATTACGGGGCGGGGGTTGTCGGCGATCTTGCTCTCCAACCCATGTAATCCTACGGGGAAGTTGGTCGCCGATGAGGAGATGCAGGGGTGGGTCGACGTTGGGCGTCGATTAGACTGCACGTTGATCTTGGATGAGTTCTACAGCCATTACATTTGGTCGGATCAAGAAGACGCTGGGCCAAAATTAGTGAGCGCCGCGTCTCATGTAGAGGACGTCGATCAGGACCCCGTGATCATTCTGGATGGCCTGACTAAGAATTGGCGTTATCCAGGTTGGCGTGTCGCCTGGACCCTCGGCCCTAAGACGGTGATCGAGGCGATAAGTAGCGCGGGGAGCTTTCTAGATGGCGGTGGTAGTCGACCTCTCCAGCGAGCGGCGGTTCCGCTCTTGACCGATGAGCACGCGCTCGCCGAGACCGAGGCGATACAACGTGTCTTCCGTGAGAAGAGACGCCTACTCTTAGAGCGTCTTCCCGCGATGGGCATCCAGATAGATCGCGCCCCGGAAGGGACCTTCTATGTTTGGGGAGACGTACGCGGCCTATCCGAAGAGATCAACACTGGGATGGCGTTTTTTCAGGCGGCCCTCAAAGCCCAGGTGATCTGTGTCCCGGGTGTCTTCTTCGACGTGAATCCTGGTCGGCGGCGAGCCCGCCGGCCAAGCCGATTTCGCCATCACGTGCGCTTCAGCTTTGGGCCGGGGCTAGACACGTTGAGCGCTGGCTTGGATCGGCTGGAGGTCATGATTAAGGATGTGGCCTGCCGTTAAGGGCATCTTGGCTGGCCCTCCATAGCTTAATTTTACCCATCCTCTTTAGGTTCTTCTTAAGCGTATTAGAGATGATCGTGCGTACGTCATCGTCTGCCCCCGCGAGCGCGGTGCAGAGAGCCGGACACTCTTCCCGCGCGAGGAGCGCGAAGCGACTCGCGACCTGGTTTGCGAGTTGAGGGGCCTCTCGCAGGAGCTGGTCTATCCACGGCAGAGCGCTTGTGAGCTCCTCCGGTGGCAGTCCATTCCATCCAAGAACTCGGGTCTCCGAGCTGCTCAGAGCAAACTCAAGGGCCTGGTGGAGCGCTTGACTCCCTGGAGAACTCACGCGAGTCACAAAGACGACCGCGTCTTGCGCTAGAGTCGCGTCCGACGTGGCGAGCCCCTGGTGTTTGAGCCACTCGCTTGGGGCTAGGTTGAGCCGTTGCGCGATGGTCTTGGCGACGTCCTTAAGTCCGAGGCGATCTCCTAAGAGGAGGCCGAGCCTGCGCTCTTCGAGCTCGCTCGAGGTGCTCCATCGCTGCGCTAACGCGGTGATCTCTTTGCTTAGGTCGGTGTCGCCTATCGCGGCGCGAATGAGCCATGGCCGCGCGTCGGGCTCCGTCTTAAGGACCTCGCTAAGGCGCTCCAGTTGCGGGGACATTCGGCCTTCAAAGAGGAATGGTTGATATGTGCTGTTCACAGGCGTTGAATCCTCTTCGGTGTCGGGGCATGCTGCGTTGGTGTGTGTGCCACATGGAGAATCCATCATGAGTAAGGCTGGGCATCAAGGCCTCTTTGCCTTTGACGGTGAGACCTTTCACCACCACTTTCAAGAAACGCCTGAACTTGACCACGTGAATTGGTTCGAAAAGATCGGCTTACCGAGCGCCGGCCCGGAGTACGACGCGCTGCTGCGTGGAAAGGTCTGGGAAGACCTTGATACGGACCAGGTCTTCGTTGGCTTCTATGGAACTGCGTTCTTGTCGAACAGGCGGTATGAGCAGATCGTGAAGACCTTTGGGGTCGACGAAGAGCGCTTGGTCGAAAAGATGCTCACGGAGGCTTATTGATGAGCTCGGCACGCTATGAACGTCTTGTCCTGATCAAGCTCGACAGTGGGGCAGCAACAGATGCGGGACGGAAGGCGGTCGCTGAGGAGACGCGGCGAGTTTTCCCCACCATACCGGGGGTGCGTAGCATCACCGTAATGGAGGTTGGGGAAGGGGACCAGGCTTCTTGGGACCTATGCCTTAAGGTCGGCTTTGACAGCTTGGACGATGTCCCAGCGTATCGTGTGCACCCGATTCACGTGGAGTACGTGGAGCAGTTCTTGAAGCCCCAGCTTGACTGCTTGAAGGCGTGGAACTTCGGTCCGGTCTAGCTCGCCTAATGTAGGTCGGCGATCGCTGCGTCGAGTCCCTCAAGGGTCAACTCGTGCATGGAGAAGACGTCACCGACCATCTGGATAGTTGGGTGTCCCCAGTATCGCCGGCCGATGGGATTGAGCCACACAGATTTCTTGAAGTGGCGCTCGACTCGCTGCAGCCAGCGAATCCCCTCGACGTTATTCTGTTGCCAGTAATCGACAGCGCCGAAGGGCGACGTCAGCTCATAGGGAGCCATATGTGCATCCCCAACGACGATTAATCGCGTCTCAGGCTGGAGCCAGCGCATCAGCTCGACCGTCGACATGCCATCTCTTAGATTCGCTGTTCGATAGACCTCATCGTAGATGCAGTTGTGGAAATAGAACGCGTTGAACTCTCGGAAGTGGCTCGCCTGGTGTGCGGCGCTGAACAGACGGCTGACGAGGATCGCGAAAGGGTCCATAGACCCGCCGACGTCCATCAACAACAGCACCTTCAACCTGTTTTCTCGGGGAGGGCTAAAGATGATGTCTAGGTCTCCCGCGTTCTTCGCGGTCGCGTCGATGGTCTCGTCAATGTCTACCTCGGTCGGTCTACCATCACGCCCGAGGCGTCTCAGTCGGCGGAGGGCCATCCCTATCTGCCGGATGTCGAGGACGAGGTCGCTCCGATAGTTCCGGAAGCGTCTCTTCGCGGCGATTTGCACAGCCGTCCGTCCACCACCGGCGCCGCCGACTCTAATGCCTGCCGGGTTTCGTCCGCCATGACCGAACGGGCTCGTTCCGCCGGTACCGATCCACTTATTGCCTCCATCATGACGCTCGTTCTGCTCATTGAGCCGCTCCTCAAACATCTTGTGAAGAGTGTCGAGGTCGTATTGCTCTAACATCTCCATCTCTTCGGGAGAGAGCTCGGGAACAGGGAGGGGGTGCTGTAGCCACTCATCGAGCGCTTTCGCGAAGGCATTGGGCGCCTCGGCGCCAGCAAAGTAGTGAGTGAAGCATTGATCAAAGACGTCGTAGTGCTGCTCACTCTTGATCAACGTCGCCCTGGCTAAGGCGTAGAAGCGATAGAGGTCAGCTGCGGCGAGACCCTTCGAGAGGGCCTCGATAAAGATGAGCCACTCCCGACTCGAGACAGGGAGTCCAGCCTCTCGGAGAAGATAGAAGAACTCGAGGAAGAGAGGCTCTCGGTCGAGGGCGCTTGGGACAGGAGATCCGGTCACCTCCGACCCCGACGACTCTCAAATCGAGCCAAGGTCTCTAGGTCTTGCTCCTTCTTCAAGAGGGTGCCGAGATAGGGGACACGCCCGGTGAGCGTGTCTTCGTCCATGCCGCCCTTTATTAAGGCCCCTATCCAGTCGATGAGTTCGCTCGTCGAGG
>CALELH010000308.1 GCA_937902595.1 uncultured Myxococcales bacterium | reverse complement strand
GGACGCCGAAATGGCCAGAGCGAGCAGCGGTATGCCGAGTAATAAGACTAAGCCTCCACCCAGGATGACTCCAGTCGACCGCAGCACAGATCCGCCTCGTGTGCTCACATCGCCTCCACGAGAAAGCCACGCCGCTCGAGGATAACCTGAGCTGTGGGTGAGCGAAGAAAGGTCACAAAGGCGCGCGCAGCCTGAACGTTCTTCGACCGAGTGGTGTGGCCAATCAGATACTCGACTGTTGCGTTGATGTCCTCGGGGATGGCGATGGCTGAGACTCGAACTGAAGCGACCGCGTCCGTGCCATAGACGATCGCGGCATCGACCTCTCCGAACTCGACCTTAGCCCGCACCAAGCGGACATTGCTCTCTTCGGACACCACCCGCTCGTTGACGCGCGTCACGAACTCCGAGCCGAACCTCTCGGCGGCGCGCTTCAGGACGACTCGACTGTACTTACCGATAGGGACAGCTTCGGTCCCCATGACAATGCGCGGTGCTCGTGACAAGTCACGAAAGGTGGCTAAACGGGCCGGGTTATCCTTGGGCACAATGACAACCAGCTCATTCTCAGCGAAGGGCTGCGCTTGCTCGAGGACTCCTGCCGCAGACAACGCCATCGCGTGCTCAGCGTTGGCTGACGCGAAGAGATCTGCACGAGCTCCCTGCTCCAATTGGACGCGCAGCACCTGGCTCCCCCCGAAGTTCAGTTGGACGTGAATCTCAGGATTGTCCCGCTCGAAGCGCGCGGCGAGTTCATGAAATGATTCCTGTAGAGATGACGCCGCGAAGATCCTCAGCGTCTGACCTGCCCGACGCTCTTGGCACGCAGTCAGTAAGAACAGCGCGCTCAGGGACACCGCAAAGACCATCCCGGGCAGACGTCGGCTCAGGGCAGAGACGTCCCCTCTCTTAAAGGCCGAAGAGTCCGCGGAAGATCGGGCGGTCATGGATGGCGTTCGTGCGGTCATCGGGCCTACCGTCGCTACTGCTCCGTCGCCAGCAGCGCGGTTAGGCGCGCCCCCAACGACTCATAGGCGGCGCTGTGCTCTGGAGACAAGTCGGACGCCAACAAGTTCGTCCCTTCATAGGGGTCGACGCTTAAATCGTAAAACGCCTCAGCCCCATTGCTGAACCGGATAATCTTGTAACGTGCATCACGCATCGTCTTACCTTCTCCGTTGCCACCTCGGGTGCTGAACAGCTCCGACACGATCCAATTACGACGAGGGGTCGCATCAGGATCAATGAGGTAGGGCACCATGCTGACGGAGTCGATAGTTACGTTCGGTCTAATGGCAGACTCAACATCTACGCCGGCGAGCTCCAAGATCGTCGCGTAGATGTCCACACCGTTGACCACGGCCTCCTGATCACGCCCCGGAGAGCTCACCGCGGGCCCTGCGATCACCATCGGAACATGAACGCCCCCATTGAAAATGGAGCCCTTGGCACGACCACCGCCAAAGGGCGCCTGCACAACCTGACTTGGCGTGCCGTTGTCCCCGAGATAGATCACATGCGTCTTGGCCATCTCCTCTGGTCCGATGGCCTCGAAGAGTCGCCCCATTTCGGTGTCCATCGCCTCGATAGCGGCTTTGTAGTATGGGAGAGGGTTCTCCTCGACGCCGGGCGTATCTTCCGTGAGACCTTGGACGTGGAACAACCCCTCAGGGGGCAAATGGAACGGACTGTGGGGTGCGTTAAAGGCGACCCAGAGAAACCAGGGGCCATCCTGACGGTCCAGCCAGGTGATGGCGTCATCGATCATGTCGGTGGTCGCATATTGGTCGACTTGAACCGCCTGACCATCCGTGACCTTCACGAAGTCAAAATAATCGGGCAGGCCCCCGGTTAGGATCCCTGAGAAGTGACCCCACCCCATCTCGTTTGGGTGGCTATTGTTCCCAGCACCGCGGGACGTACCGAGGTGCCACTTCCCGAGGCTCGCGTGCTGGTAACCCAGGTCTGAGTGGGCATCGAGGGCGCGCGGTAAGGTCAACTCATCCGCCTCGACTCCGGGAGGAGCGGTTCGACCAACCCCAGTTCGGAACCCGTACCGACCGGTCAACATGGTCGCGCGGGTTGCAGAACAGAAGGGGTTGACCCAGGCGTTTCTAAACACCACGCCGCGATCGCAGAGAGACTGAATATTAGGGGTTCGCGCGACGTTCTGCCCCACCCCGTAGCAGGCGGCGGCGTCAAGCCCGAGATCGTCAGCGATCAGCAATAAGATGTTCTTGGGCCCGCTGGGCGGTGACGCCGCGTCCACGCGCGCAGTCATCATATCCATGGTGCCCACCGCGTCAGCGGCCATGGCGGCGTCGGCGGTCGCTCCATCAGTGTTCGGCGCCAACATAGCGTCAGTCCCCACGCCATCGCCGCCTCCTTCGAGGCTCGACGCATCGTCTTTACAGGCGACCAAACTCAGCGACAGCGTAAGAAATAGAACGATCCGACGCATGCATCCCCCAAAGTCACGAGAACAGTATCGAGCGCACTCTAGCACTCTTCTATGGCTAATGATTGCGGATACCGCGTGCTCTCGAAAGCCTGGTGATTTGGCCGACAGCGTGAAGTTAAGCAAACGTCCGCGAGACGCGAATCATGGGCGAATACTGGGAACGTGATTGCATTTCGACCCCTCAATGCATTAACTGACCCGATGGACTCCTCTGATCCCGATGCCCTACGGGCATACTTATCCGGTCGCATGCCGCAAGACCTCGTCGACAAGGTCTTGCGCCATCTAGAGGACGCCGACACCTATAGCGAGCCCCCACCAGACGCCGCGGCCACCCTCAGGGACTTCCTGCCACAGCCATCTAAGGACACCATCCCCGCCGAAGGGCCTCTCGACAACCGGCGCCAGATCGCTCGACTCCCGACCCTCTCCAAGGCGGCCGAAGACGGCGAGCACCTGGTTCGACCAGTTTCCATGACCTTCCCTGGCGAAGAGAACACGTTGCTGAAGCCCGGCACGCGGATTCGGCACTTTCAGGTGAACCGCCTCCTTGGCCGCGGTGGCATGGGCGAGGTGTATCTGGCTCGGGACACGCAGCTTGGTCGAAAAGTAGCGCTGAAGGTGATTAAGCCTGAGTACGTCAGTGATAAAACGACCCTCGTCCGCTTTCTTCAGGAAGCCCGAGTCACGGCGCGCTTCAATCATCCACACATCGTCACGATTTATGCGGTGGGAGAATTTGAGGGCATGCCCTTCGTCGCCCTAGAATACCTCGAGGGGCAAGATCTCAGCGAGCGGCTCAAGGACGAACAACCGAGCCTTCAAGAGTGCCTCCGTATCTGTCTCGCTGTCGCCGAAGCCATCGCCGAGGCGCATAAGCACGGCATTCTGCACCGAGATCTTAAACCCGCGAATATTCTGATCCCCAGAGATGGACGCGTCCGCGTAGTCGACTTCGGGCTCGCCCAAGAGATCGAGGGCTTTCGCCCGGAGCCAGAGGCTGGGTGGAGCGACGAGACCGCTGAACCTGACCAAGGGCCACGCATCGTCGGGACACCGGCCTACATGGCCCCCGAGCAGTGGCGCGGTAAAGACTTTAGCGCCGCGACGGATATGTGGGCGCTAGGCGTCATCATGCACGAGGTCATCTGCGGTAAGCGCCCCTACGCCCACAGTGATCCGATCACCCTCGGCGTCAAGGTCTGCTCAAGCGATCTCGTCCCCCTTCACGACGCAATCGCCGGTCTACCGCCTCGTATCGCTCAGCTTATCGAGTCATGCCTGTCTAAGGATCACGAAGAGCGTCCGAGCGCGACCATGTTTGCGGAAGTACTTCATGAAGTACTCACAGACACACGACAACCAACCGCCATCGAAGAGAGCCCATTCCGAGGGCTGTTACCCTTCGCCGAGCGCCACGCTGATGTGTTCTTTGGTCGCGAAGAGGAGCTCAACACATGCATGGAACGCCTCCGCTACGAGACCTCGCTAGTCGTCGTCGGACCATCGGGGGCGGGCAAGACCTCTTTCGTCCAGGCGGGGCTCATTCCCCGGCTAAAAGAAGGTAATGAATGGACCGTCATTCGTATCCGGCCGGGTGAATCTCCGCTGGAGCGATTAGCTGCACGTATGATCTCAGCCGACGCCGAGGAGACCGGCAGCAGCTCGATTAGAGCCTCCTTCGATGACCGAATTTTTACGGGGTCCGTAGAGATCACCGACGTCGACGCCCGACAGACTGAGATCGAGCGTCTCGCTCAGGTGTTTCGCGACAGCCCGAATAAGCTCTGCCTGGGTCTCAACGGTTTAGCGACCCAGCGGCAGACGAGAGTTCTGCTCCTGATCGACCAACTAGAGGAGTTGTTTACCCTCTGTAGAGACCCCGAGGAGCAGGCGCTGTTCATTGAGGCGATCGCGAGCGCCGCTGACGACCCCAACGAACCCGTTCGCGTGCTCTGTACAGTACGCGATGACTTCCTCGGCCACGTCGCCCGCTCGGGAGAGGCGGCTCGTTCGCTCCTTGAGCATGTGATGATCCTGGAGCCACCAGGGCCGTCAGCGCTCAAAGACGTCATCACCCTCCCGCTCCTTCGCGTGGGATACAGCTTCGACGACCCAACACTCCCCGACGAAATGGTCGCCGCGGTCGATGACGCCGCCAGTTTACCCTTGCTTCAATTCGCGGCGCGCTCACTCTGGGATGTTCGGGACCAAGTGACCCACCAGCTTAAGCGCGCTGACTACGAGGCCATGGGTGGTGTCGAGGGTGCGCTGGCGCGTCACGCCGATGGTGTACTTCATGGCCTGGGGCACGATGAACTCAAGACGGCGCGCGCGCTCCTGCTCCGCCTCGTCACTCCCGAATCAACTCGTAAAGTACGGAGCGAAAAGCAGCTTCTCGACGGCCTCCCTCCTGAAGCGACGACCGTCTACCAGAGGCTGACCAAGTCACGCTTGCTCTCGGTTAAACGTGGCAGTTCGTCAAGTGAGGATGGAACGCGGCTGGAGCTCGCCCATGAGTCACTCATCCACAATTGGAAGCGGCTATCCCGTTGGATCGAAGAGAGTAAGGAGGAGCTAATCCTCCTCAATGAGGTCAGCCAAGCTGCCGAACTGTGGCAGCGCCGAGGGCGTCAGGACGAAGAGCTCTGGAGCGGGAGTGGCCTAGAGGAGGCGCTCAAGATCCTGGGGCGCGGCGAGACAGAGATTTCATCTCTTATCTCTGACTTTCTCGAGACAGGGCGACTTCGAGATGAGGCCAATCGCCATCGCAGACGGTTCTGGTCTTTCGCTATTCCACTCTTTCTCGTGGTGATCATGGCCGTCTTGTTCCTACAGAAGATGGACGCCGAAGACTCACAGGCGCAATCAGAGCGTGGCCGTCTCCAAGCATTACATCAGCGCAAGACCGCTGAAAACCAGCGAAAGACCGCGCAGCAAAAGCAGGTCGAGGCGCTGATGGAGAGCGCTCAAACGGCCTACACCGAAGGCGACACTCTGGAGGCGCGGGCCAAGATCAGGAATGCCCTGGAGATCGCCACCACCGACGCGAGTCCCTTCCTGGGTCTCTGGTGGCAGCTTCAGCGAAAACCGGAGCGCTGGAGTCAATCGGTTGGTACCCATTATTACCATCTCATCTTCTCCCAGGACGGCCGCTACGCCGCAGCTGCAGCCATGAACGGCTCCGTCGAGCTCCTCGACCCAGTGACTGGAGCGCGGCGAATACTCCGCGGCCATAACGACCAAGTTATGAGGGTGGCCTTTAGCCCGGACGGAACCCTGCTCGCGTCCACGGGCTTTGGCGAGAACGTCCGTGTGTGGGCCACCAAATCTGGTGAGGAGCTGTACGCTCTCCCGAGACCCAGCGGTTCGGGCCGCTCTATCGCGTTCTCGCGAGATGGTAGGCAGCTCGCCGCAGCCAATCAGTCGGGCCACGTCAGGCGGTGGACTCTTGGAGAGCATCCGTCTCCCGAAGACTTTGTCTTTACGGATAAGTCCCGAATCTATGATGTGTCATTTGATGAGCAGAACAAGCTGCTGATCGCGCGTGGCAAAGACTCAAAGCTATTGCTCACCGGCCCAGAGCCTAACGACTCTATTCGAACCCTCGCGACCGGTCTCAACACCAGAGGTGGAGAGCGAGCACGATTTAGCCCTGATGGTCAGCGGATCGCCTGGGTGGCGGGTAAGAAGGTCGCGACGATTTGGGACGTGAGGACGGGCAAGACTCTCAACCAATTCAGCGACGGGAGACTGAACGGAAACCATCTCTTCAAGCTCAACATCTCCGGGTCACACTTCGCGATGCCCGCCAATGACGGGATGACCCACGTCTATAACGTAGACTCTGGAGAGCTGGTGAGCAGAGTGCGACCTGCGCACCTTGAATTTAACGAGTTAGCGCTCTCTCCCGACGCGAGTAAGTTGCTCGAAACCGGTCCGGGCTACCTGCGCATCTCACACACGAATCAACCTAACTTCGCCCGTAAGCCCACGGGTGTTCTCGATCCGGTTTATGCCCTCGCCATGAGCCCAGATGGACAACAAATCGCCTCGGCGGGTACGGAGCTGAAGATCTCGCTCTGGAACGCTAAGGGAGAAGCGAAGGTTCAGCCTTTTCCAGGTATGGATGGTGGAAAGCGCGACTCAATTACGTACAGCGGCGACGGTCGCTATCTCGCTTGGACGGATAACGAGGGTTGGGTCCGCGTTTGGAACCGGCGCAAAGGCGTCCTGCATAAGAAGTTCACCGCGGGGCCAGTCAACCCTCAAGGTGGTCGTCCAAGGCTGCTTCCACAAGGCCTGAGGATGAGTCACGATGGG
>CALELH010000307.1 GCA_937902595.1 uncultured Myxococcales bacterium | reverse complement strand
GCATGAACAAGTTTACCGAGTCCGCAGAGGCCCCCCAAGAGGTCCTCAAGGTGGATCCTGCTCTCGAGCGGGCACAAGTGGAGCGGGTTAAAGCTTGGCGCGCTAACCGGACCCCCGGGCTGCTTGAGACCCACCAAGAGAGGCTCATAGAGGGCGCTCGTGGAGACGCCAACCTCATGGCGCTCATCGTTGATGCGGTCAAGGCAGGCCTGACCGTCGGTGAGATCTGCGGCTCTCTGGAGCAGGTGTTTGGCCGCTATCAAGAGCCCGTGATCATTTAGTCCGGGGCCCAGCTCCGCTGCTGCCTGGCTTCCCCACAAAGGGGTTCACGTTCTTCTGGAGGGCCTCGATGGTCCGTACCCGCGTGTGCTCCCATGTGTCTACCGGATCCTGCTTGTCCCAAGCCTCAAAGAGCGCCCGGCGCTTCTTCCCAATAATACCCCGACCAGGATAGGCCCAGTGCATGTACAGGTAGGTGCGCGCGATGTCTCCACGGATAGCCCGACGCGGCTGGATCTTGCGGTCGGCTATCTGCACGTCGCAAGCGCCATACTGGCCCGGAGCGTTACCCAGCAACGCCATTGAATAATTGCTTCTATCGGCGTTCACCTCGCCAATGGCGGGCTGGAGGTTATAGAGATCGGCCTCCATCCTGCGGAACTTGGGAGAGACCTTCCGAACACAGTTCCGTCCACGATACTTCTTCCCGGACTTACTGACACAGTCCTTATGACCCTGACGCCATTCTGGAAACGAGCGTCCAAAGGCGTGCGCCGGGACGACGTGCTCAACCTCAGTGCGACGCGCCCTCTTAACGTTATTTCTGACCACATAGCCGCAGGACCCGTGGTCTACGACTCGGTCCGTATAGGCGCATCCACAGTAGAAGGTTCGCTGGCGCGCTGCGAACAACGCATAGATCTTCTTCTTTGCCTGAGCAAAAGACTCGATGACCTCGTTGCCATGGTTCCCCTCACCATCGGAGATCTGCGGCGCTCTCTGCACCTCCTGCGGGGTACATTGATACGCGGCGGCCATCACCACGAACAAGAGCAGGGGCTTCATACAGTCTCCATACAGCAGTCAACACCACGCCTTCGACCTGAACATGTACCACCACTAGACGCGACCAAAATCGACCTGGTTTGCGCCGACTTGTAACCCGCACGGAGGCCACTTTTGACCCACCGTTGCTGGGTTTATAAGAATACGCTCGATAACGGCGCCAAAAAAAGATAAGAAGCGCCGTTGCTTAAACCGTCCAAGCGGTTGATAATGGACAAATACAGGGGGGGTATTCAGTAATGGCTGGATCCAAATCAGACGTGCGTCGGCCGGGGCGGCCGGCGAACCCGATAAGCCGTGAGGCGATCATTGGCATCGCCAGAGGCGTGTTCGCCGCTGGCGGCTATGCAGGCGCGAGCTTGAGTCAAATCGCGACGAAGACAGGCCTAAGAAAGGCCTCGCTCTATCATCACTTCGCGTCAAAAGAGTCGCTATACCTCGCCGTTCTCGACACCTTGCTAGAAGACATCGGCACGATGTTCTCTGAGGCGTTGACGGGCAAAGGCGACTTCACCGAGCGGCTCGACGCCGCGGTCGTTGGCGTACTCGAATACCTCGGAGACAACTCCGATGCAGCTCAGATTCTCGTACGCGAGATGGTCGACGGCGGTCCATTCGTCGAAGCACATGGTCGGGAAGCTATCGCGATGACCTTGCAGGTCGCTGCCCAGTTCTTCGATCTTGGGATGGCAGCCGGGCAGTTTCGTCAACAGGACGCCAAGCAGCTCACGTTGTCTCTTATGGGCCTCATCCTCTACAGCTACGCAGCAGTAGATGTATCGACGGTCTTCTTGGGCGAGAGCCCTCTCAGTGATGAGGGCAAGCAAAACCGACACAACGCGCTCCGCGACCATGTCCTCCGGCTCGCTATCGCCTGAGCCGGGCTTACGCCCTGCTGCGCTCGATCTGGAGACAGCTGTTCCCCACAGGTCTGTCTCTGGTGACTTTTCACCTCAGCAAGCGCCACGCCACTCCTTAGAGCCCGCGCCCCCATCTGACAATCGGCCCGCCCACAAAGACACGTCTTTTCAACACCTTAAGACATTCCAGGGGACACTCCCCCACACACACCAGGGCCCAGGCGCCCCCCAGGCCCAGCCTGGCATCCCTTGTGCATAATCAGT
>CALELH010000306.1 GCA_937902595.1 uncultured Myxococcales bacterium | reverse complement strand
TGAGGGTAGTGGCCGAGGACGAATCCATGGGGCTTGAGCTGGGCTTCCACATCTGGACCTTTGGTCCCAGGGCCGAAGGTCGCGATCTGGCTGACCGGATCGATCTCTAGAAGCTGATTCATTCTGGATAGGGAGATCGTAAGGATGGGTCGGCCACCCTTCGCGGGGGTGACGTGTCCCGCGACCGACGTCCCGCCCCCGTAGGGGATGAGCAGCCAGCCCTCTCGGTGGGCCTCAGCTAGAAGAGCCCGGATGTCCTCAGGGCTCTCAGGAAAGGCGACGCCGTCTGGAAAGACGTCGAAGTCGCCGCTGCGCATGGCGAGCCAATCGGGCAGGCTCTGTCCCCGCGCATGGCGGATCCGCGTATCCGGATCACGATCGATGAGTGGGTGCTCTGGCAGTCGGCTGGACGGCACCTGGGAGAGGACGTCGGCCAGGGTCGCGTCTTCGAGGACCCGTCCGGGGCCGATCCGCGTGCTTAAGAACTCACTACCCCCGTCGGGCATCGGGTAGTGATTCTCCTCGCTTCCCCAGCCATTCCACCGTCGCATATAGCCTCCTGAAGACGTAGGGTTGGAGCGAATCAACTCAAGGGGGCCGGTCCAGAGCGGTTGGGCCTTTGAGTCGGCGAAAAGACGCCGCCTCCAACGAGCAGATCATAGGAAGTACGGTGGCGGTTTTGCAACGCAAATCCAGACTCCAACTCCGTCCGTTCAAGAGAGGCCCAGATCCAATTTGGCGGGTGGCTCAGGCACCACGTGGTCCCCTCGAATTCCCGGGCTACTCTGGCTGGTCTAAGAACTTCGAGGTGTAGCCCACGATATATGACCTGATGAAGTCTTCGAACTTTGCTGGAGCCTCCCCCTCATCGGATGTGGATACTTCATTAAGTAGTTAAATAGCCTCCTGTGATCAGGGGTCTTCTTGAACGCCTGGAATTGACGCTCCTTGAACAGGGTGTACTCGCTCCCGTTAAGGCGCATCTCTCCAGTCACGATGCCCCTGTGGACCTCAAGTAAGATGTAGTCGCTATAGGTTGAGCCATATTTCCGATCATGTCCGATCACCTCCATGCCCACTCTTGGTCCTGAGCCTCTGGACGATTTTAGGCGAGTTCGTGAGCGCAGACCAACTGTCTCGAGTCGACGATGGAGAGCTGTCCAGAGAGCCCAAAGCCATTCAATGACGTCTCTATCTGGATGGAGCGATGCCGATTTCTGAGTGGGCCTGCAGAATACATAAGGGGACGGTCGTTCGGTCCTGTATGCTGCGGGAAATGATCCCAGCGGTCTTCCGTGGGGGTATTCATCTCATCGGAGCCATTCCATTATGCGCAGTAAACTTTCATTCCTCCTTGTCCTGTCCCTCGTCTTGCCGAGCGGCGCTTGGGCTGAGCCGGAGCGCGCGCCGAGCGCGGCGGAGATGCAGCGGAGCGCTGGGAAGGCGCGGAAGGGGAAGACACGGAAGGGGAAGACACGGAAGGGTAAGAACGCTCGGGGGAAGAGCAGCGGCGCGTCCCGAGGCTGTAAGCTCAAGGCCATGTCCAAAGTCAGGCGACTAAAGATCGATCCGGCCATCAAGACGCTCTTCGCCAAGAGCGTGGTCAACGATGGGACCATCAGCCCGCACTTTAGGACGAGCTGCTGTCGGGAGAGTACGGACACTTTGGTTTGTTCACCCGATTCCGTTGGGGAGGGCGACCACCGTTGCTACAAGTCACGCACGCCCAGCGACTTCAATGAGATTACTCGTAGGACCGGTATCAAGGTCGGGGCGAGCCCCTATTCAGATGGCAGCTACAAGAAATACGAGCGGTATGAGCGCGAAGGAAAAAACATTAAGCTCGTGCTCACCTCCAATGATCTCGACGCGGCGCGATGGGAGAAGAAGTACGCCAACCTGATGTACATTCAGACCTGGGATGACTCGCACGCGCGCCTCCTCGCGGATCCAGAGAAGCTAGCGCGACACATTTACAAGCATCGGGGACGGATCGCCCAACTCAGTTATAATGAGTCCAGTAATAATGATCTCAGCGTGGTCTTCGCCGGCGGCGCGGATCAGGATGAGGACCCGCTGACGGGGAAGGGCCGCGCGCTGGTGGGCGCGTTGTTCGATCAGTATATCTTGGTCGACGTCTCCCACGTCGGCACCCAGAGCGCGTTGGAGATCTTAACCGAGGCTTATGAGCGCGGCCGACCCATCACCGCGAATCACGCCAACGCCATCGGTGTCTACGACGACAACTATCGATCCGATGACTGTCGTGGAGGCTGCAAGTCTCGCAACCACACCGACGCGGTCATCTGTGGCATCGCGAAGTCCGGCGGGGTGGTCGGGGCGACGCCTATCCGGTTTATGATGGCGCCTACCATCGCCAATGAATATCAGCCGGCGACTGAGAATGACTTCCTGGAACATGTCGATTACATGGCCAAGAGGCTGACCTGCTTCAATCAGGCCGGTAAGAAGATCGACATGACTAAGCACGTAGGTCTTGGGTCCGACAGCAAGGTCAACGGCTACGCCCCCAAGGTGGGTTGGCTTCACATGAAGACCGGGTCGCGCCTGAATCGTTGGAAGCGGGTGGCGACTCGTCTCAAGAACGAGTGTGGGTACTCTCTCTCCGAGATTGAGAGAATTGTTGGCGGAAACCTAAACCGGGTCTATCGCCGAGCGCTCCCTGGGCTCAGGCGGCCGGCGCTTAAGCGGCCAAGGAATGACAGCGTACAGCGCTCTAAGAAGGTGATCTTTGAGTGGCGTCGCCCGAAGGTCAATAAACCCAAATGGCAGCCGAACTGGGAGACCACTATCACGGGCGCTAAGGCGTTCGAGGTGGTGATTCACCGAAAGAAGGGTGGCACCTTCAGCAAATATATCACTGTGAAAGCCGGAAATAAGACCAAGAAGACCATCAAACTAAACCCAGGGACGTACCGGTGGTACGTTCGGGCAGAGGGCAGCCAGCCCGTCAACTCAGTGTGGCGGGAGTTCGTCAGAAGATAGCGTAGGCTAGCCGCTTACCCGAGCCCAGAGGGCCCGAAAATACGGACCTCCCTCAACTTAATCATGGAGTGTCCTAATGGTGATGCGTCTCTCCCTCTTCGCGCTGTCTCTGAGTCTTTTAGTTGGATGTGGAGGCCCCGAGCAGCCTGATCCGGTCACGAACGTCGATGAGTACACACTCGACAGCTGTGAGACTCAGATCGGGGCCGACGTGCCCGCGTTCTTCGCCAAGTATTTTCGCTGCGTGACCATCAGCATGGACGGCGACTCCGTGGTCATCGAGTCCAAGGGGCTGCCCCCCCACAAGAGCTTCTATTATGCGAGCGCGTCTGCGAATCACACGGGCTACGTGTCTCAGGGTCAGGGCTACTATCAGAACCCCAACCAGATCGCCGAGCAGAACATCCGGATGGTGGTGCCCTCGGCACCTCAGCCTCGTGGATTGAGCATCAACGACGCGCTGGTGGATGGCCAGGTGGGCAGCAGCTTTGACGAGTACGGCATGGGCGCGGTCGGCGTGGCCCTCGACAGCGTGGCGCTCTTTAACCCCCTCGCCGCGCCCGGCGATGACATCGAGGCCGAGAAGTTTAGCTTTGATCCCTATGGCGGGCACCCCGAGATGCGGGGCGCCTACCACTATCACACGACGACGGCGGGGCCCTTGGAGGTCTTGGCGGCGGCCGGCTTGACGAGCTCGACGGTGCCCGGCGAGGCGAGCGTGGAGGTCTACGGCGTCATGTGTGACGGGACGGTCGTGCTGGGCTGCACCGAGCTCGACGGCTCGGCACCAGACCCCGCGACCTTAGACGCACAGAACGGGCACGTCCACGACATGGTCGACGAGGAGGGCACCGTCCACTTCGAGGGGCGGTACCACGTCCACATCTGCCCGGGCACGCTCACCGCCCACGGCTTCACGCCCGAGATCATGTATTACTCAGACTGCTCCATCTAGAGCGGGCCTTTAGACAGAGACGCGAGGCGACCCAGCGAGTCTGGGCCGCCTCGGTTGGGTTTAAGCGCGACCGCGGTCGCGACTCCCCCGGCGACGGTTCTGCTGAGGTGGAGGGTCGTCGTCGTCGTCTCCAGCCTCGTCATCGTCATCGTCGTCGTCAGCTCCGTCTGAGCTGTCACCCTGACCAGGGTCCCCTTGATCGTCGGGTCTCCCTTGGCCTTGGCCGTTGGGGCGCTCTTGATCGTCGGGTCGCCCTTGACCGGGTCGGCCTTGGTCACCAGGGCGGCCCTGCCCCGGTCTGTCCTGGCCGGGTCGTCCCTGATCGGGTCGTCCTTGACCAGGATCCGGTGGCGTCACCTCCGACTCTTCCGGCTGCTCAGGCTGCTCAGGCTGCTCCGGCTGCTCCGGCTGCTCAGGCTGCTCAGGCTGCTCAGGCTGCTCC
>CALELH010000305.1 GCA_937902595.1 uncultured Myxococcales bacterium | reverse complement strand
GCGGCCTCGAAGGCCGCCTGCCGACTGGTCAGCGCCTCCTGAATGCCCGAGTGCGCCGAAACAGCGACGGAGATCTCAGGGACGTTGAGGAGCACTGGAAAGAGCCTCGTTAGAGCGGCGATATTCTTAGGGATGAGCGAAGCCACGTCATCGGAGGGCATCGCCGCGAGCTGACGGGTTAGGTCATCAAAGACGCTGTCAAAGGCGTTGTAAGGGACCACCTCACGTTCATAGCAGCGCCCACGAATAATCAATGTGTCTGGCCGCTTCTTCAGAGGATAGATGAAGTAGCGTACGAGCGCGCTCTTCCCCATACCCGACTGACCATGAACACTGCACAGCACCGTCCGCCCATTACTCACTTCGCCTAAGGCGCTCACCAAGGCGCCCATGTGCGATTCGCGACCGATCAATCTAGGCATGGTCGAGAGCGAGCTAGAGCCACGCTGTAGCATGATGCTCTCATCGGGCTCGATCCCCAGAATTGCGAAGATCTCATCGTCTTCGAATCGTTGCCCAGGTGCGCAGCGCAACAGGCCCTCGCACAACTCATTCAGATCCGGCGGAACATTAGGGTTAATCAACGAAGGAGATGGCCCATCATTTTGCTTCTTATTGATGGCGACCTGGAGGGGCTTCCCCTGAAATGGAAGCTGGCCGGTCAACGCTTGATAGAGCACCACCCCAACGCTGTACCAATCACTCGCGGGCAGTGGATCTCCACCGTCCGTCTGCTCGGGAGCCATGTACTCAAGGGTACCGCTGAAACCTCGAATGTCTCTAATGTCGATCTGATCGAACCGAGTGGCTAACCCGAAGTCGAGGATGACCACTCGGCCATCTCCCTCCACCATGAGGTTGGACGGCTTAATGTCGCGATGTAGATGGCCTGCCATATGAATCGCCGAGACGCCCAAGACCAATTGCTCTAGAGCGCTGCGAAGACGAGACATATCGAGGGGCGCTTGTCCTGTCGGATGCATACCCGGTCGTACCCAATCGATGAAGTCTACCCCCTGGATATACTCCATCGTAAAGAACCAGGTGTTGGCCTCATGATGCAGGTCATGAAGCTTGGCTAGATTCGGATGTGCGACCTCCGCCAGGCTGCGAAACTCATTCTTGAGACGAAGAATACCGTAGGGACTTTCGCGGTGCAGCGTCTTGAGCGCCACCTCTACCTTGTGCTTCCGATCGTGGGCTAGATACACCAATCCTGAGCCACCCGCGCCGACGCGATCGAGCAGTTGAAAACGATCAGTCCCCTGAAATCCTTCCGACACGGGCGAGCATAACCTCCAGGTATAGAGCCCCGCGGAATCTTATGCTGGTCTGTCGAAAAGGTCGAAGCTTTGCGCGAACCCGCACCATTCCTGAGTTATCTGACTCATCTCAGTCAGCTCAGGTTACTTGAATCTGTAAAGATTCTTAGCGTGCGCGGTATGTGATGCGCCCTCGGGTGAGGTCATATGGAGAGAGCTCAACGGTGACCTTGTCACCTGGAAGGATACGAATGAAGAACTTCCGCATCTTTCCACTCACATGCGCGAGCACTCGGTGCCCGTTCTCGAGTTCAACTCGAAACATCGCGTTGGGTAGTGGCTCAACCACTGTTCCCTCGACTGAAATGCCTTCTTCTTTGGCCACAGTAGTTTTCCTATCGGTTCCTAAGTGTGCGCAGTGTAGCCATGATGGCTAAGTTCGCAAGAGACTTGTGTATTTTCTTGTGATCTACCCCAACAGAGCACCTCGACAATGGCCCTCCGATCAGGACGCATGATCCTCCGCTTAAGGCTGGCCTCCGAAAGTGTTTGGCGAACAGGAGATACGGATCCGAGGTAGGGCTTGTCGTCAGCCTTCTTAAGCAGCAGAATGTGCGCCTAGTATAGTTGAGGTCGTCACGATGATGCGTTCACTCCAATTGTCCGCTCTGCTCGCCGCGTTTTGTGTTGGCTGTGGAGGCACTCCAACCATCACGAAACAACCTGACATCTGCGATGTGATCTTAGCTTCGCTCAAGCAGCAGCTGGGCCCAGAGCTAGGAAAGGTAGAGACCAAGGTGAGGTCTAGGCGCGCCGAGCGACTGCCCCATGCCTGTATCGTCGTCTACAGTCGGATCGCTGAGGAGCTGCCCGAAGAGCTAGAGGATGGCCAAGATCTTGACCTGGAGTTTGATCACCGACTCGCCATCGTCGTCGATCCGGATCGAGGAGCGCCACAGTATAGACGGATCTCGCCCTCTAAGGCGTCTCCTGGACCTGTGGCGGTCATGGTTCGTGGTCAAGACGTTACGGGTGACGGTGTCCTCGACTTTGTCGTCGAGGAGCGCGCTGCCATTCAGGGAGATGCCCTGGGGTATCGGGGACTAAGACTCTTCGAGGGGTCCCCTGACGGCAAGGGGCAAGAGATCTTCTCCAACCAGCTCCTCATGAAGACCCCAGAGGGCCTGAAGATCGTGCCACGCTGGAAGATAAAATCCACCAAAGGGCACCAACTCCTGATCCTAGATGGCGGTGGTCTCTCCCAAACCTATCGCTACAATAAGACCTTCCGGCGCTTCGAGCAGGTCAAGAAGCCAGCTCAGAAGATCAAGGCGACGGCACCTGCGGCGGCGGCTCCAAAATCCGATAGCGGCTCCGAGAATAAAGGCGACGACTCAGGCATCCCCCTTCTCCAATAGATTAAGCGGACATCCCTCGTCGCAGAATCAGCACGGTCATTCCCAAGGGGATTAAGACCATCACCGCTAAGATTGATCCAATGAGGCCACTGTCTAATTGGTATTTCTTCTTCTCGTCATCATAGGCGAAGAGCCCAGCCCAGAGACGCTCTTTAAGAGTGCCCAAAGACCCATCACCTGACTTGAGCAGCCCGATTTTGAGTTGGGTCGGCTGGGTATAGGAGCCGCGTAGGTAGCGGGTAACCTCGCCATTTGGGGAGAGCAAGATTAGCGCCGCACGATGAAGATATTCGAGTCGCTCTTGGTCGTAGCGATACCCAAAGCCAACGGCGTCTGTCAGCTGTCGGATGCTCTCGGCAGAGCTCGTCAAGAAATGCCATCCGCTCTCGGCGCCTGGTCGCGCGAGCTCTTTGAGATAGGAGGCTTTCTTAGCCTTCGCCAGCTCGGGTCTCTCTCGAGCGTCAATGCTGAAGGTCACAATTCTGTATCCACCGCCGGGTGACCACGGAAGGGCTTGGAGAGTACCGACAAGTCGATTGAGGGTGATGTTACAGAGCAGCGGGCATGAGTAGTAGACCGGCACCAAGATGACTGGCTGTGTCCCGTCTAGATACGCGGCGAGCGGTCGTTTCTGTCCCGCTTCGTCCGTAAAGACTAATTGCTGAGGGACCTGAGCCCCAAGCTGTTCAACGATCTTAATGTCGTCCGGAATCGGAGTAATGGTCGGTTTTGGCTCCGCCGGGGCGGCAGAGGGTGCCTTAGGGGCGACCTCTGCCTGATCAGGTGCGCCGGAGTCTACTTGCGCCCAAACGGGCGTGCAGAGAAAGAGCACGAGGAAGAACGCTGAGGGATACCAGGGAGATAATGACACGCGCTGCCGATCAGACAGGAAAACGCGGACGCCGTGACGTCCGCCTGTCCGACTAGAAGTTGTCGTAGTTCATTGACGCGACGAGCATTGGATCATTATGAGCCACGGCCGCGTCCTTCTTCAGTGGACGAACAATACACACGAGGAAGATTCCACCGACCAAGAGAACGGCGGACAGGTCCATCAGCGTAAAATGTAGGTGGTGGTGCAGTGTCGGCATGATCATGTAGTACAGGTCAATATAGTGCATGAACAGCATCCACGCCGCGATGATCCCAAAACCGAGTCGGCTACGCTTCATGTGACGACTGAGCAAAATCAGGAATGGCAAGACGAAGTGACCGAAGATGAGGAAGAGCCCCATATTGCCCCAACCGCCCTGAGCACGCAGCATATACCAGGCCGTCTCCTCAGGGATGTTGCTGTACCACTGCAGGAAGTACTGGCTGAAGCTGACATAGGCCCAGAAGATTCCGAATCCCCACATCAGCTTGGCTGTGTCGTGAAAATTCCACTCCGTGAGAGTGTTCTTCAGCTCACCATTCTTCGTTAACCACAGACCCATGAGACCAAGGGTCGCGTATCCCGAGACCATGGCTCCAGCGAAGATGATCACGCCGAACATCGTGGAGAACCAGTGTGGATCTAAGCTCATCAGCCAATCAAACCCGGCATAGCTGATAGAGAGGGCGAAGCCGAGCGTGGCAATCGGTGCCCACCAGCGCATTTTGAAGGTCAGATTGACGTCGCCGTTCTGGTCCTGTTGAACGCTATTTCTTCTGAAGAACATGGCCAAGGCGACCCAAATCGCGATGTAGACCAGGCTTCGACCAATGAAGAAACCGCTGTTTAGGAAGCCCTGCTTACCTTGCAGGAGCGGGTCAGCCTCAACAGCCTCTGGGTGACTCCAGTGATACAGGTCGTGCATGCCGATCAAGATCGGGATGAACAAGAGCGCCATCACCGGTAGAGCGCCCGCGATGTTCTCCGCTAAGCGCCTTAGGCCCGTGCCCCACATCGCCCGGGTAAGGTGATGAAGGATCACAAAGAATAGACATCCAAGGCTGATCGTAGTGAAGGTCGCGAAGGCTGTCAGATAAGAGAAGAAGAACTGTCGTTTTCCTCCCTCTGAGCCAAACAGGACGCCACATCCGATAAGACCCAGAACAGCGAGGCCGATGCCAAGCTTGACGGCCTTATCAGCCAGCTCTGGGTTGACCATGGGTTCATCGACGAACTTTTTTCCGTGTGCCATCGAACGTACCCCTACTTCTTCTGTCGCTGCTTGAATTCGGCGTCAACTGCGCTTCGCTCACCGACCGGAATAAGACCTCGGTCTGCATGCTGGCTGCGCTGTAACGCTCGAACATAGGCCACAACGGCCCAGCGATCATTCGGGTTAGTGATCTGGTGACGATAGGCAGGCATCAACTTAGATGGGCTGCCATTCGATATCGTGTCGAAAATTTGTCCTAGAGCCATCTCACCAAAGCGTGGGTGGTGAAAGGAAGGAGGGTTCATCATCCCCTTCGAACGCAGGGCCACTGTGCCCTTACCGTACCCAGCCTTGTCGTGACATGGAGTGCAGAAGACGTTGTACCGATCTCGACCACGCTCTAAATCTTTCATCGTCAGCGTGAACGGAATCTTGTCGATGAACTGGCCATCTGTCGCCTTACCTCGCCACAGGGCGTTGTCGGCCCTCAGCTTGCCACGAGCGACCGTCCCCACGGGCGGCGTTCGCATTGTGCGGCCATCCTTAAAGAAGGCGCTCTTGCGATAAGACTTATACTTGTCTTGCGTGTCCATGTTCGGGTTGAGGTGGATAGGAGGCTCTCTCGAGATGCTACCACGGCATCCCGTCAAACCGGCCACCGCGAAGGTGAGCATCAAGACGCTGATTCTAATGTGCGTAGGAGATAACATGTGGCTACTCCTCCACCAGGGCAACGTTATGCCCGCCGATATCGCTCAAGAACTGCTGCGCTTTCTCGACATCAAACTGAGGGTCTAGAGCCTCGATACTGATGAAGAACTTATCGTCCGTAACCCTACGAAAGGGCTCGTAGGAATCCAGCGGGTGATGATGCCTCGGGAGTTGGTTTAAGACCATAAGCCCAATGAGCGTAAAGATACCCGACAACAGCACCGTCAACTCAAACATGATGGGTATTGACGGCTCTACAGCAAAGAGCGGCTTACCACCGATGACAACCGGGTAATCCACGGATCCCATCCACCACTGCATCCATACGGCCAGGGAGAAGCCTGAGCAACCGCCCACGAGGGTGATCCATGGCACCTTGGAGCCAGGCAAGCCCATCGCCTTCTCGATTCCATGAACCGGAAAGGGAGACCAAGCTTCGAACTTCGAGTACCCGGCGTCGCGAATTTTTTCGCAGCCCTCAATTAGACGTGCCGGATTATCAAACTCCGCGACGACGCCCCATAACTTTGCATCAGCCATGAGAAGCCTCCTCATGTCCATGCTCGTGGTATCCTTCCCAGTGCGGATCAGCCTGAGGCATGACCGCCTTGATCTCCGCGATGGCGATCGCTGGCAAGAACTTCAAGAACAAGATGAACAGCGTAAAGAACAAGCCGAAGGACCCGATGAAGATCGAGACATCAAACAGGGTCGGAGTGTAGTAGTCCCAAGCCGCTGGAGTGAAATCTCGGTGTAGGGTCATCACGATAACAAATCGCTCAAACCACATACCGATGTTGACGAAGATCGACAGGATAAATGTCCATGTCATGCTCGTCCTGATCTTCTTGAACCAGAACAACTGTGGCGTAATTACGTTACAGCCAATCATGATCCAGTAGGCCCAAGCGAAGGGACCAAAGGCTCGGTTAACGAAGGCGAAGCCTTCCCACACACTGCCGCTATACCAGGCTACGAAGAACTCAGTCGAATACGCATATCCAACGAGTGTACCGGTCAACAGGATGACCTTGTTCATGTTCTCGATATGGCGGACCGTCATGAAATCTTCGAGATTGAAGATCTTGCGACACGGAACCGCCAAGGTACACACCATCGCGAAACCAGAGAAGATCGCGCCAGCGACAAAGTACGGTGGAAAGATCGTCGTGTGCCACCCTGGAATAATTGAGGTCGCAAAGTCGAAAGAAACGACCGAGTGGACCGAAAGCACCAGAGGCGCAGACAACGAAGCAAAGAGAAGGTATGCCCGCTCGTAATTGTTCCAGTGACTCGCCGCGCCGCGCCAACCCAAGGACAAGAAACCGTAAAAGTAAAAGCTGATCTTACCCTTAGCTCGGTCTCTCAAGGTCGCGAGGTCCGGGATCAGCCCGACGTACCAGAAGATCAAAGAGATCGTAAAGTATGTCGAGACCGCGAAGACGTCCCAGAGAAGCGGGCTACGGAAGTTAGGCCACATCCCCATCTGGTTCGGTAACGGGAGCATCCAGTACGCTGCCCAGACACGACCGACGTGGATTCCAGGGAAGACCAACGCACAGATAACGGCGAAGATCGTCATCGCCTCTGCAAATCGGTTGATCGCCGTTCGCCATTTCTGCCGGAATAGAAAGAGGATTGCGCTGATCAGCGTTCCCGCGTGACCGATACCAACCCAGAAAACGAAGTTGACGATCGCCCAACCCCAACCAACCGGGTTGTTGAGCCCCCAAATCCCCGTCCCTTCCCAGAAGAGATACGCGATGGACCCGAGCATCACCAACTTGACGTTAATCGCCAGCATGAAGGCGAGGAACCACGAGATGTTCGGCTTGCTCTCAACAACCTTGCAGATCGCTTCGGTCACCGATGAAAACGTGTGATTCCCCTGCACGAGCGGCGGTGGGAATACCGTATCCGAATACTTAGATTGCGATGCCATGATTGCCTATCCGCCCTTCTTCGCAGCAAGGGCCGGGTTTCTGTTTCGGACCTTAGCTAAATATGAAGTTCGCGTCTGAAGATTGAGCTCTGTCAACAACTGGTAATTTCGGTCTGACGACCGCTTCTCATTGAGGCGATTACCCTTGTCGTTAATATCTCCAAAGGTGATGCAGTTACTTGGACATGACTGCTCACATGCTACGGACATCTTTCGAATCGCCTCACGAGCCGCCAACGCGTTCTCAGACAACGCTGCTTCGCGCTTGGCACGGTTGATCCGCTGTAGGCAGTAATTGCACTTCTCCATGACCCCTCGGAAGCGGACGGTGACGTCCGGGTTCCGAGCCATGTGAAGCAGCTCATCATCCGCGTTTGGATCAACGATCTGGGCGCCTCTCATCTTGAGGCCGTCCCATGAAGAGGATGAGTTCGTATAATTATAAAAATTGAATCGTCGGACCTTAAACGGGCAGTTGTTAGCACAGTAGCGCGTCCCAATGCACCGATTGTACGCCATGTCATTAAGGCCCTCTGGGCTGTGCGCGGTCGCCTGTACCGGACAGACGTTCTCGCACGGTGCGTTCTCGCACTGCGCGCACGACATGGGCTGGTGCACTACCTCTGGCTCATCTTCGTCTCCGACGAAGTAGCGATCCATCCGCATCCAGTGCATCTCACGACCGTAGCGGGCTTCCT
>CALELH010000304.1 GCA_937902595.1 uncultured Myxococcales bacterium | reverse complement strand
GGACCGGGCTCCCGAGCGTGCGTTCGTACGCCGGATTATACGTGGAGATGATGGATTGGTTATGGTCCATGAGACAGATTATGAAGACCTCTTGGGAACCAGCGGTCGGGCTCCGGATCCTAGCCTGGTCCCGGCGCGCGTCGAGGCGTTGCATCAGGATGCACGCCGCCATCTTGAACTCCAGGGCGTAGATGGGTTGGATTGGACCGTCGCGAGTGGAGGAGAGGGCTGATGGGGGCGAGGGTTTGGCTACTCGCAGCGGCGAACGCTTACGGCGGTCTCGAGGAGCTGCTTAAGGACCGAGAGATCACCATCGTACGGGTCGTCTCTAATCTGGCTGAGGTGACGGCTTCACTGTATGACGCCACGGGGTTACTGGTCATCGATGCAGGCCATCCAGAGGCTGTAACTGCGTTGAGTGAGGGCTCTACGCTTATCCCGGTGGTCGCTCTCGCGGGCAAGGAGTTATCGCTACCCGATGGTGTGATGCGTATCGATCCTTCAGACAGCGATGAGCGGATGGCTCATCACCTCATTGAGGTACTCAATCAGGGTGGGAATGTCAGGCGCTACCCTCGAGTGACTGTCGATCTGTCCGCGTCTATCGAAGGGGCGCCGTACCGGGTCAAAGACGCTTCGATGTATGGTGTTTGGTTGGAGCCATGCGGCGGTCACGAGACCGGCCAGACGTTCGAGCTCGCCGTCGCTCTGAGCGATGGCGCGATTATCAAGCTCTTAGGGAGCGTCGTGGGCCGACGGTCTGGTGGGCTCGCTGTACGCGTGCGCCCCGTCGCTGATTCGGATCTACTGCTCTGGCTGCATCTCTTACTCGGAGAGCTCGCCGACAGCCCGATTCACGCAGACGCAGATGTCTTTGGTCCCTTGTTCCGATAAGAGACACCCTACCTCATCAATCGAAGCAGCCGTCCCGTAGCGGTCTCCGTTACCCAGTAAGCCTCAGGTGTAAGCATGAAGCCGGTCGGAGATACTGGATCACCGAGCGACGTGTATGGACGAGATCCGCTCAATCCGCTGACACCATATTGATGTCGCCAATATACTGCGCCGTCCGATACGGAGAGGCTGCTGGCCTTGGGCGGACTGTGGGTCATGCACTCCAGTCGGCCATCAGGCAAGTCGACTGCGCAAAGAAGACCGCTGAATGGCCACTGCGATTGTAGACCGATCATGAACCAGAGGCGGACGTCGGCTTCGGCCGCTAAGCCCCAGGCTTTGAGTGGTTGTCTGAGCTGTGGTGGGCCGACACGTTGAGTGGCCTCTCCACCCTGGAGGGGGACGCCTAGGATGGCGCCACCTTCAGAGCCTCCCTCACTCCAATAGAGGGTGTCCCCGACCACGACCATCTTGTTGATGTCTGTGCGCTGCCCGACGAGTTCCACGTCAGTCCCATCGAGTCCACGAGACCAGATCGAGCTTCCATCCGTCCATGCCCAGCTACCCGGGATCGGGAGAGCAGAGAGGAGCCCAGGGGCCTCCAGTTCCGAGGTGACTTCACCGCCGGAGAAGCGCCAGAGCGTGCTGCTCTCCGTGTCGACTCCGAAGGCAGAGACGCCGTCAGTAGTCCACGTATTTATCGTCAGAGCTTCGACCTCAGTGGTCGCGCCATCTCTCCAAATATAGACGCTCTCATTTCCGGCGATATAGGCAGCGTTATCGACAATGAGCAGGGCGCGGGCACTGTTAAGGCCAGCCAAGACTACCTCGAAGTTACCGTCTTCACCCGGTTCGGTTCGAGGCGCTACGCCCTCAGGGTTTGGTCGCTCAAGTTCTCCTCGCTGAACGCCTGGTGGGTCCACGATGGAGTCGTCCCATGCGCAGCGAAAGCCAAGGTCTACACTCCGTGTTCCCAGAGGGGCGCCACGGCGCGAGCGAGGCTGAAGTTGTCTCCGACTTGTCAGGAAGCTGCCGCCTCTGATCACTCGGTGCGCGTCGGCTGGTGGCCCCGGTTGACTTGAGGCAGCATCGCTTGGATAGGGGGCATAGATATCGCTCGTCCATTCCGCCGCGTTTCCACTGAGGTTACGGATACCGTCCGGAGTCTCGCCTGGAACGTGGGCTTCCCGCCCTCGGAGACCGTTATCACATCGTCCGCCGTCAAAACTGTAGCTGCTGAAGCCGCAACGAGGCCCTGTCTCGCTTCCCCAGGGCCAAGGGCGCGCTTCGGCTCCCGCCGCCGCGAGCTCCCACTCTGGTTCGGTGGGTAGCCTCTTACCTGCCCATTCGCAATACCAGCTGGCGCTCCTCCAATCGACCCAGGTGATGGGGAGAGAGCCTGCGGCCTCTTGGGAGTGAAACCCGTCCGGTCCCTGATCGATAGGCATCCTGGAGTCGTAGCAAGCCTCGCCACAAGAGTGGGTCAGGAAGAGCGCGAATTCATCTACGCTTACCTCGTGCTGATCCATGGAGAAGGGGTCTAGGGTCACGTCTCGTTGAGGTGTCTCATTGACGTACCATCCATCGCCATACCGTCCGACCATGAGGTCCCCAGGTGTGCCCATCAGGAACGTCGCTCCAGAGATGTTGGTCATCGAAGCCATCTCGACGGTTGGAGCGTTTGGTGCAGTTTGCAGCAGGCCAATAATGAGGAGGCCAGCGATCATGGTGTCTGCTCCTCATCGCTGGTGCTATGGCGGGATATGAAGTCCCACCAGGTTTGGTTAAGCCAGGGTTGCCAACGGTGAGCCGCTCGTTCGACTCGGGCGTAGCTCAGTTTATCTTCCGACCAGCCGAGGTCTCGCAAGGCCGCGACCAGAGCATCAGACGCGGCGACGCTACCGCATTGTCGAACTGGGATAACACCACAACGTCCATTAGGTATGCAGTCGATACAGACGTCGTCATCCAGGGCGCCGTGCATGAAATAAAAGGCAGGCTTTCTTTGACCGCGCCAGCTCTGTACCCGATCGAAATACCCGAACTCGACGAAGCCCGACTGAGGTACAGCTCCGGCGATAATATCAGGCATCTCTAGGGCGGCGATGACACTCATCGCTGCGCCGCGGGAGTGACCAGCGAGATAGACACGAGAGGGATCGATCGGATACGCCCCAGTCAGATGCTCGACTAGGGTTCGAATGAGCGCGAGATCGGGGTTCGTCTCCGGGCTGTTGGCCCAGTCCCAGTCCGTATACCAGGACCAAGAGAAGGTGCGGCTGCGCCATGGTTGTTCAACGTATCCAACGATAAAGCCATTGGCGGTCGCGGTGCTGTCTAATTGGGTGTAGTCGGCCAGGTTGTAATGGGAGACTCGATTACCCGGCAGCATCAAGACCAGCGGCGCTGACTGTGCTGACAAGCCAGGCGGAATGAAGAGTCGAACGTGGCGAGGCGCCATTCGACCTTCGTCATCGACTGCGGGGACGGTCTCGTCTATCCAATGGTTAACGCGGGTCGCGGTGTCGCGCTCGGCGATCCGAAGGACCGGCTCTAGGAGGCCGCGGTGATGACACGCCGCCGCAAAGAACGCCAGAGACTCGCCCTCTTCACATGCGGTGACGCAGTCCGTTTCGTCTGTGCCCAATGGGCACCGAGATGGTTCATCACAGATCCCGTCGTTATTCGAGTCGCAATCAGGGTGTGTTTGGGCATCGGGGGCGGACATGTCTGGAGATGAGCTGTCGACGGCAGCGTCTGCAATGACGAGAACGGTCCCGCCGGACGCCGTGTCGTCACAGGCAGTCAGCGTGAGGCCCAAGACCAGCAGGCTGAGATTCTTGATTGTAAGAGTATGTCGCACGGCCTTAAGAGTGCCAAGCTTGAGGGCGCGGTGCAATGCGTCGTTGTCTCAGAGTAGGGGAGCGCCGGTCATCGACTGAACTTCGTCGGCCGTATGCCCCTCCGCCACTGAGACCAAACGGAAGCCCTCCGGAGTGACATCGATGGTCGCGAGGTCGGTGATTACTCTGTTCACGCAGCCAAGACCCGTGAGGGGCAGGTCGCACTGGTCAAGCAGTTTGGGCGTCCCTGATTTACTGTTGTGCGTCATCAGCACGACGACCCGTCGTGCGCCGCTCACCAGGTCCATGGCGCCGCCCATCCCGTTGACCCGCTTGCCTGGGATCATCCAGTTGGCGAGGTCCCCACTCTGACTCACCTGCATGCCACCCAAGATCGCGACATCGAGATGTCCGCCGCGGATCATAGCGAAGCTCGTCGCGCTGTCGAAGAAGCTCCCACCGTCAGCGACGGTGACCGTCTGCTTTCCTGCGTTTATGATCTTAGGATCCTCGTCTCCCTCATACGGAAAGGGACCCATCCCCAGCAGGCCATTCTCGCTGTGGAGCCAGATCTGCATGTCGTCAGGCACGTGATTAGCGACCAATGTCGGGATCCCGATCCCTAGGTTGACGACATCACCGTCCTTAAGCTCTTCAGCGGCGATAGCCGCCATCTCGTCTCGTGTGCGTGGCATATCTCGTCCTCGTTAGTTCTGGTCTGGCCTAGGGCGTGTTGTTCGGTATTCGATTGGATCTTCGTAGTCACGACCTTGGAAGATACGTTGCACGAAGATACCGGGGAGATGTACATCCGCCGGATCGAGTTGGCCCACCTCGACGAGATTATCGACCTCGACGACCGCGATCTTAGCGGCCATCGCCATCGCAGGGCTGAAGTTGCGCGCAGTGCCATAGAACCTGAGGTTGCCGAAGGTGTCGCCGACCTCCGCCCGAATGATCGCGTAATCGCTGCGAAGGGCCTCTTCAAAGATATAGGTGCGACCGTCGATAGTCCGCTCCTCCTTGCCTTCGGCGACCACGGTACCGACGCCTGTCGGCGTAAAGAACCCACCGAGGCCGGCCCCTCCCGCTCGGATTCGTTCGGCGAGTGTTCCCTGTGGATTGAGCTCGACATCGATCTCCCCTGCGAGAAATTGCTGCTGGAGATCAGGGTTGCCACCGATGTAGCTCCCGATCACCTTGCTCACCTTGCGTTGCTGCAAGAGGATGGCGAGCCCTCGACCTTGGTTTCCGCAGTTATTGCTAATGATCTTTAAATCCCTGACCTGCTTACGAGCGAGCTCGGCGATACAGTTCTCCGGATTCCCGCACAGGCCAAACCCACCCGCCATAATGGAGGCGCCATCGCCGAGATCAGAGAGAGCAGCTTCAGCGCTTTGGAACACTTTTGAGTTCATGATGAGCCTCCTGCGAGCGCCTCGGCGATCGATTCATCTATGAGCGAGATCGCTAATTCGATCTCCGATTGATTGATGCATGTGGGTGGCGCGATGAAGAGATGGGTCCACTTCTGAGCGATATGTACCCGGCGCGCCTTAAGGGCGGCCCGCAGTCTCCCAAGGAATGAGTCTGGATCGCCGTTCGTTCCGTAGGGGGTTAGCGGCTCGCGAGATTTACGATCCTTGACGAACTCAATGGTCCCGAACAACCCAAGATTCCGGACGTCGCCGATGATCGGGTACCGGCGCTTCAACTCCTGTAGTCCCGCCGTGAGATGCACGCCCATTTGAGTCGCGTTCTCCATGAGGCCTTGGTCCTCGTAGACCGAAATGGCCGCGTTCGCGGCAGCGCAGGCGATGGGGTGTGCGTAGCCCGTTAAGCCACACCACAGGGTCTCGTCATCGAATCGCTCAGCCAGAGACTCGCGTATCGCGACGACGCCAAGGGGGGCGTAGCCTCCGGTGACCCCTTTAGCCATCGTGATCATGTCCGGGACGACGTCCCAATGATCGACCGCGAACCACTTGCCCGTGCGGCCGAACCCTGAGAACACTTCGTCGCTGATCAGAAGGATGCCGTGTTTGTCGCAGATCTCGCGTACCTTGGGCCAATAGTTGTCGGGTGGAATGAACCCCCCATTAGATCCGGTCACCCCTTCCAGGAAGAGGGCCGCGATGTTCTCTGGGCCCTCCATCTCGATGACGTGCTCAAGGTGGTCGGTGCAGCGCGTGCCACACGACTTCGGTGAAGCGCCTAGAGGGCAGCGATAACAATACGGATCTTCAGTTCGGAGCACCCCCCAGAGGCCGGGTTCAAGTGGCCACCTTCGTGTGTCACCGGTGAGGGAGAGCGCTCCCATGGAGGAGCCGTGGTAGCTACGACGTCGGGCGATCACCTTCTGACGACCGGTCAGGAGGCGCGCCATCTTATACGCGTTCTCATTCGCCTCCGAGCCAGATAAGCAAAGGAAGAAGCGATTAAGGTCGCCCGGGGTAATTCTGGCGAGTGACTCCCCCAGCGCAGCCTTCGTCTCGAAGACGGCGGCGGGGTGTGCACAGGCAAGCTCGGCAGCCTGCTCACGGATCGCCTCGACGATCGCGCTCTGACCATGGCCCGCGTTGCAGTTGAACACTTGGCTCTCTAGGTCTAGCCAGCGCTCACCGTTCTGATCATCAAACCACACTCCGTCGCCTCCAGCGATGGCCACCGGCGACGCTTGGTTTTGCGCGGTCCAGGTATACAGAATGTGCTTACGTTGTCTCGACTCTAATGACGTCATGCGGGACCCCTCCCACTAAATCTGAACGGACTATGGAGCTTCGTATCTGTTGGGTCAATGACCGTGTTTGATCACCTCAACTGGGCGTCCAGCGCAGCGTTGGGAGTCTGGTGACCGAACTCTGCTTTCATCAGGGCGACAGGGTATGTGGATAATCGCGGAGCGCAGGACCCTGCGGGCCGCCAATTTCCGCTCATACCGGTGCCACCAAAGGGCAGAAGTCCAGACGCGCCATTCGTGGACCGATTGAAGTTGATGACCCCTGCGCGGACGACATCGTAGAAGTCTTCGAGCGCGTCAAGGGATTCACTAAAGAGGGCAGCGCTCAGCCCATATGGCGTGTTCGCTGCGCGCCCGAAAGCTTCGGCCGGATTCTCTGCGATCTCAAAAGAGACGTGAGGGCCAAAAAGCTCCTCGCGAAGGAACGGCTCCTCACCGGTCACCGCGTAGAGACCCGCGGTCGTAAAGGCGCCAGCGTCGCTGAATTGTGGCTCGACGATCGGCTGTGCACCTTCGCTCTGAGCTTGGGCGAGGATCTGCGCGAAGCGCTCTCTGGCTGCGTGGTGAGCCAGAGGTCCCATGAAGGTGTTGTCGTCCATCGGATCTCCGGGACAAATCACACTGAAGGCGTCTGCGAGCCTCTCCAGGAGCGCTGGAGCGATCCCCGGAGTGGCGATGACTCGTGAGGTAGCGGTGCATCGTTGACCTGTCGTCAATAGAGCGCCGAGCAAGATCTCTCTGACAGCTTGGTCGAGGTCAGCGTCGTCTAGGACGACGGCCGGGTTCTTGCCACCGAGCTCCAGTGAGAGCTTCTTCCAAGGCATGTCGAAGGTGGCTTGACGAATGTGGCGTCCGGTCGCGTAGCTTCCTGTAAAGACGACGCCATCGACGCCGCGATGTTCTACGAGCGCAGCGCCTGTCTGGCCACGTCCTTGGACAAGGTTGAGTACACCGGCGGGAAAGCCCGCGTCATGGAAGAGCGCTGCGTATCGTTGGCCACACAGGGGCGTCACGTCTGAGGGCTTCGCGATGATCGCGTTTCCGGTCAGCAGCGCCGGGATGATGTGCGTGTTGAGTAGATGAACGGGGAAGTTAAATGGCCCGATGACGGCGACGACGCCGAGGGAGTGAAAGCGCTGTTCACCGGGAGCGCCCGGCGGGGCCGGAGGCAGCTCATGGTGGATCTGCTTGATGACGCCTTCGATCTTGCTGGCGATAGAGTTGGCCTCGACCCTCGCTTCCCGGATCGGCTTGCCCATCTCGCGAGTGATCGCCGCAGCGATGCCTTCGGCGTGCTCCGGCACCTTGGCTTGGACGGCTCTCAGCGCATCAATGCGGCCCTCCAGCCCGATGCGGCGCCAGCTCTTGCTCGCAGCGCGAGCAGCCCAGACCGCCTCGTCGACGGACTCTGTGTCTTCAACGACAGTGAGGACGTGCTCATCATTGTGTGTCGGATCCGT
This sequence comes from uncultured Myxococcales bacterium, assembly GCA_937902595.1. GTDB lineage: Bacteria > Myxococcota_A > Bradymonadia > UBA7976 > UBA1532 > UBA1532. The sequence goes on along the minus strand of CALELH010000304.1, from coordinate 6,421 downwards.
AGAGGAGAAGGCGTCGCCGCCCTCAAACATCCGGAACTCACCATCGATATAGTGTCCTTGGAATGTATCAGTCATGATCGTAACCCCTGTGATGTCTGGAGAGACGTCAGGAAGAAGCCTGACCTGGCGCTCCGAGCCCAATTTGTCGCATTACCGCCTTCAGGTCTGTCCAGACCTGGCCCTTACTCTGAGGGTGTTGGAGGAGCGCTTGGGGGTGAAAGGTAGGCAAGACTGGGATGCCTTCGTAGTCGAACCACTTACCCCTTAGATGGGGAAAGGCATCCTCGCGACCAGTCAGACGCCGGGCCGCGAGTTCGCCTAGGGTGACGATCACCTCTGGCTTCACGATCCCGATCTCCGTCGCCAAGATACTCGCGCTCGCGTCCAAGCGTGACTCGATATCCAAGACGGTGCTGTAGCATTTCACGAGATAAGTGAGATAGGTGTCATTCCGCTTGAGCCCCATGGCGCGGATCATCTTTCCGAGCAGGACCCCTGCGTCGTCGACAAAGGGCAGACCAATACTGTCCTCCCGAGGCCCCGGCGAGTCGGCGATAAACAAGACCCGGGCGCCGGGGTGTCCGTGCCCAAAGACAAGCTCTGTGTGGTCGCAGTGTGGAGCGCAGAGAGAGTGTGCTCCGATCTGATCTTTGAGGGTCTGTAGTGACCCTGCGCGTTGTGCCATTTCGCTGCCTCCGACTTGGCTGTCGATGAGCACCGGCTGCCAGTTTGGTCGAACCGGTTCTGGAGAGTGGACCACCACATCAGCGGTGGAGGTCGCGGAGGACGTCTGTCCTGGAGTCGTGCGAGCTATGGAGCGCGCGGGTGGCTTGGTCTCGGCGGCCACCGCCGCGAGCTTAGCGATGAGCGCCGCCTGATTTGGGTCTCCAGGGCTCTGCGTCGTGCTCGGCGATGCCTCTTGACCGGCTTCAGGGGTCTCACCGTCGGTGATGACGCCGGTTCCAATATTTGGAAGGGCGAACTCCTCAGGCACGGTGAGGGAGAGATCACCTGTCTCGAGGTGCCATTCAATGGCGCCACGGGCGGCCGCTACCAAGGCGGCGAAGGCGGCGTGCGGAGTGTTCATTTCTCAGCCTCCAGCGTCGCGGCCAGCCAGCGGATGAGGTGGTCACCGATGGCGCGCTTCGATTGAACGGGCAGCTCTTCTTGCGTGCCTCGTGAGACCAAGACGACGGCGTTTGTATCTGTGCCAAACCCAGAGTCAGCGCGACTCACGTCATTCGCCACGATTAGATCGGCGGCTTTACGAAGCAGCTTACCTCGGGCGGCGTCTACGGGATCACCCGTCTCGGCGGCCCAACCGATCAGGAGGGGACCGCCCTGCTGCCTGTCTTGACCCAGCGTGGCGAGGATGTCTGTCGTTCGCACGAGCTCAAGCTTCTGTGCCCCGGTCGTCTTCTTTTGCTTCGTTGAGGCGACCTCTGGAGCCCGCCAATCTGCGACCGCGGCCGCCATAAACACGGCGTCTGCGTCCGTCGAGGCGTGGAGGACGGCTTCGTACATGTCCTGAGCTGAGACGATCTCGGTCGCGTCCACCCCGTCGGGGATCGCCTCGCTGATGGGACCGTGAATGAGAGTCACCCGGGCGCCACAGCTCCGCGCGGCGTCGGCGACGGCCAAACCCATTCGCCCCGTAGATGGGTTACTGAGAAAGCGTACGGGATCTAAGTACTCTCTGGTTGGCCCCGCGGTGACGACGACATGTCGACCGACGAGGCACGGTGCTGAGAACGCGTCATTTACGCTGCGAACGATGGTCTCTAGCTCTGCGAGCCGACCGGGCCCAACGGCTCCGCATGCCAGCTCACCTGAGCCAGGGTCGACGATACCCCAGCCTCGGTCACGGAGGAGGGAGAGGTTTCGTTGAACCGCAGGGTTCTCGTACATCACAGTGTTCATGGCCGGCGCGATGACAACGGGTACATTCGTCGCTAGAAGGACCGTCGAGATGAGGTCATCTCCGAGACCGAGCGCGGCCTTCGCGATGCTGTTCGCGGTCGCTGGCGCCACGACGATGGCGTCGGGGTCTTGAGCGAAGGCGATGTGGCCGATCTCGAGTTCCTCAGATGGATCCATGGTCCGGGTGAGGACCGGTCGTTGGGTGATCGCCTGAAAGGTCAGGGGCCCAACGAACGTCTGAGCGTTCTCGCTCATCGCGACCTGCACCTGGGCGCCAGCCTTAATGAGTAGACGCGTGAGTTCCACCGCTTTATACGCGGCGATCCCTCCGGTGACACAGACGTGGATGGTTCGGCCCTTTAGCATCGGCAGAGAATAGTGATCGTAGCGTCAGATCACAAACGATCTGTCATCCCTTTTATTACGCTCAGAGGTTCAGCGGAGACGGCTCAAGGTCTGCCGTAGGGTGGGGGAAGCCGAATGGGGCCTCGTTCCGGCAGAAGATCGAGGACTTGTAAGGTGATAAAGGCGCTCAGACCCCAGAGGGTTTCGCCGTCCCAATCGAAGTAATAGACCGGGTGCGGGCGTCCTTCAAACTCCCACTCCCGCGAATACCAGCGCTCTTCTTCCATCAGCGCCGCGACAGGGATCTCAAAGATCCGAGCGACCTCTCCCGCCTCCGCCTTGAGCTCGGGGAGATCCCGAACGACGCTGATTACCGGCGTCACCATCGTGTCTCCTGTGACCGTTGGGTAATCGTCGAGACAGCCGATGACGTCCACGTGAGAGCGCGGTAAGGCGATCTCTTCCATCGCTTCCCTCAAGGCGGTGTCGACGACGTCGGTGTCCGACGGCTCTGTTCGTCCTCCTGGGAAGGCGACTTGACCTTTATGGGTCGGGAGCGTCTCGGTTCGTCTTGTAAGGAGGATGCGTGGGGGATCATCGTCGCAGATGATCGGTACGAGCACGGCCGCGTGCTTTGCTTTAGAACGGACACGCCTTTGGCGCTGAGCTATGGCTTCACGGAGGGCTTCGATGTCCATCTAGTCGGCGTTCGATTCGCTATCGAGTCGACGCTGCAGCCCATCGGAGACCATCTGGATGGCCACTTGGTTACGGCCACCTCGGGGGATGATAACGTCCGCGTGCCGTCTCGAAGGGTGAACGAAGGCGAGATGCATTGGACGTACGGTCGCTTCGTACTGACCAAGTACACTGTCCAGGCTTCTGCCTCTGTCCTGGGTGTCGCGACGAACGCGTCTTAAGAGCCGAATGTCATCGTCGGTGTCGACGAAGATCTTGATGTCCATGAGCCGTCGGAGCGGCTCGTTCTCAAGGGCGAGGATCCCCTCCACCATGATCACTGGCCTTGGCTCGATCGTGCGCGTGGCGGGCAATCTCACCGAGTCGGTGTAGCTATATTCGGGTTGTTCGACTGAGCGACCGGAGAGCAGCTCTCGTACATGCTCCACCAGCAGCGGCGTGTCGAAGGCGTCAGGGTGGTCGAAGTTGACCCGCCGGCGGTCGTCTGCATCCAGATGACTGAGGTCGTGGTAGTAGGAGTCGTGCTCAAGATAAGCGACTCTGTTTACGCCGATGCGCTCAACAATCGCCCGAGCCACGGTAGTCTTACCGGACCCGGTTCCGCCCGCGATACCCAAAACGACAGGAGTCATGCTGTGAGGGGTTCCCTTTGGATCACAATGTGGGTAAATTACCCACATACCGAACCGACGGGTTCGACGAGAAAGATCTACACTGCTCAGTGCCGCTGAGCAATGGAGACGTCGAAATCTGTTCTGGTGAGAATAGAAGGGGGTTTTGGGCGGTGTCTCGCAAACCATTGAGCGCAAACAGTCAAAAGGTTCTGGAGCAAGCCCGCGACATCGCGCGACAGACGGAGCAAGGTCTCTCTAGTGTCCACATCCTGTTGGCCTTTTTCGTGACTCCAAACTCAGCGGAGCGAATGCTGAGCGATTTGGGTATAAATGAAGAGACCCTCCTCGCTGCACTTCAGGGCTCTGATCATGAACGTGAAGAGCTCCCGGTTATCGTCGAGGGACGCGCTGCAGCTTTCGCTGACTCCACCGGAGCCGAAGCTATATTTTGCCTTCACATCCTCGCTGCGCTGGCCGGGCTGTCCGACAGCGTGGCCTATCGTCTCTTGGAGCGTATTGGGCTCCCCCCTAGACGAGTCCTTCGCCGGGCGCTTCGTTATGTGGAAGAGGGGGCTCCGGAGAGATGGCATAACGTGTCTCCACAAGAAGATGAGCGGATTACGGCATCTTTCTCGGCTCTCTTAGATGATGAGCCTCTACAGCACGCGAATGATGAGCTTGATACCGCGATACAGCTCCCGCAGGTCGGAGAGATGACGGTTCAGGCGCCGGCCGTCGTGCGGCAACGCTCTGAGCAGCGGTCGGGAGTGGCCCGCGCTGTACAGACGGACGCAGCGGCAGAGGCTGAACGACGGCGAGGGTCACCAGGCCGAAGAGCTGAGGACCGTCTAGGCACCAACGGTCGACGGGTAGACCGCAGCTCCGACGGACCACAGAGCGTAAAGACGTCCACGGAGACGCCCTTCTCTTTAGACGAAAAGACGTACGAATGGCTGAGTCGCTTGGGTCGCAACCTGAGCGAGTTAGCCTGGACTCAGGGGTTTGACCCTGTCATCGGGCGCGATCGTGAGATCGAAGAGACCATCGATGTGCTTAATAAGCGCCGAAGCAATAACCCTTGCCTCATCGGAGAGCCAGGGGTTGGAAAGACCGCCATCGTCGAGGGCGTCGTCTCCAAGCTCGTTGAGGATTATCGGCAGGATGCTAAGGGAGACGACCGGATCGTCGTTCAGGTCGACGTCGGCGCGATCCTCGCGGGTACTCATCTCCGGGGGTCTTTGGCTGAGCGATTACGCGGCTTGCAGGACGAGGTAAAGAGCGCTGAGGGACGCGTAGTAATTTTCATCGATGAGATTCATACGCTCATCGGCGCCGGTGGTGGCGACGGCCCGCAGGACGCCGCGAACGAGCTTAAAGCGGCGTTGGCGCGTGGAGAGTTTCCGTGTATCGGGGCGACGACGTTCGATGAATACCGTCAATACGTTGAGACAGACGCTGCTCTGGAGAGACGTTTTACCTCGGTCTATGTAGATGAGCCGGATGTGGAGAGCACGATTCGGATCGTAGGTGCTGTATCCGACCGATACGCAGGTCATCACAAGGTAGACTATACCGATGAGGCCCTTGAGTTCGCGGTGAGGCTGGGCCGTCGCTATCTACATGAACGTCGGGATCCCGACCGTACATTAAGCATCTTGGACTTGGCGGGCGCTGTAGCTCGACGGTCTGGTGGATCCGTAGACAGAGCGGCCGTCGCTGAGGTCATCTCGCGAACGGCGAAGGTGCCAGTAGAGCATCTCCTGGTCGATAATCCCGAGCGATACTTGCAAATGGAGCAGTGGCTCGGAGAGCGATTGGTGGGCCAGTCGCATGTGTTGAGCGCTGTCGCTGAGACCATCCGTCGCAATCTCGCAGGGTTCGCTGGCCATCAGCCCATCGGTTCATTCCTTTTTCTCGGGCCAACGGGAGTCGGCAAGACGGAGGCGGTCAAAGCCCTCGCACAGTTCTTGTTCGGCAGCCGTGACGCGATGATTCGCTTCGACATGAGCGAGTTTTTGGAGTCGCACTCGGTGGCTCGCCTGATCGGTGCCCCTCCAGGCTATGTGGGTCATCAGGACGGCGGCCAACTCACGGACAAAATCCGGCGACGCCCGTATCAAGTAGTGCTCTTCGATGAGATCGAGAAGAGCCACCGGGACGTCTGGAACGTCCTGTTACAGATCTTGGACGAGGGGCGCTTGAGCGACGGGAAGGGCCGGGTGGTCGACTTTTCGAACACCCTGGTCGTGATGACGAGTAACCTAGGCGCCGATGCCTTTCGAGGTGATGAGCGCCGAATCGGGTTCGCTGGAGCGGGGGCGATCGATTCTGAGGTGATGGATCGTAAAGCGCTCGCAGCTGGCCAGAAGGCTTTCCCACCTGAACTCTGGAATCGCATCGAGACGCGGCTCGTTTTTAGGCCGCTTGCTCGGGCTGAGATTCACCGTATCGCGCGACTCCTCGTAGCGGAGCGGTCTACGCTATTGGAGACTGAGCGTTCAATCAGCTTTACCGCGAGCGATGAGGCGATCGACTACCTCATAGAGCGCGGTGGATTCGACCCTGAGTTGGGCGCTCGGCCCATGCGCCAGGCGATCGCGAGAGAGTTCGAGAGCGGCCTCGCTCAGAGAATATTGTCTTCAGATTTTGTCGCGGGAGATCAGGTCGTCATCTCATTGGATAAGTCGGGGGCCGGGCTGGTCTTTGAGGCGCTGCCTTCTCCAGGACTCTTACCGGCCGATGCATCTGAGTCGAGCCAGGTAGAGGTCTGATCAGTCCGCCAACGCTTCGTCGAGCGCCGCGCGCTCTTCTTCACTCCACATCATCATACGTGCGCTGGATCT
>CALELH010000303.1 GCA_937902595.1 uncultured Myxococcales bacterium | reverse complement strand
TCTCCCTGTGCGCTCATCGTCGCGCGATTGAGCTGCTTTTTGCGCCCAGACCCCGGGGGAGGTCGATGGGCATTTCGAATCGGCCCGTCACTCGAGCCTTGGGATCGACGCTAATCTCAGGCGCTGAAATATCGCCCTCGACCACGCCGGTCGCTCCTATAGACACTCGATTTTGCGCGTTCACCGGGCCCCGAATGGTCCCTGTGACGTCCAAGCTGGTCGCCGATACGGTCCCTTCGACCTCGGCACCCGCATGAACGCCCAGATCTCCGTTCAGCTCTACGCTGCCCGATACGTGACCTTCAATTTCGAGCTCACCCGTGCCTCTGACCGAGCCTTCCACCCGGATACCGGCTCCGATGACGTTGCCGTGGTTCACCACTGGCTTCCTCCCCATGACGCACGCGCGTCGTGGGGCTTTTAAGCACCTACGGAGTACCGGTGTCAACACGCGTGTGAGGCGTTCGTGCACAGGAGCTGCGCGCACCCCCGGAGTCTCGCTGGAGAACGGGGCTTGAGTTGGTGGCTTCGTGACCCCCAAGCCTGCGCTCTCTTCGGCCTCCAAAGCCCGCTTGCCAGGGCCGCATGTTCAGCGATTGCGGCGCTCGGCCGGTGTCGCTTAGAGGTCGATCGTCTTCCAATCGCCGCCAGCGAACTTCCAGGCCATGATCACGGCCATGAGCACGAGGTAGATGAGCGCGGACGCCCAGATACCGACCAGCCCGAAGTTGAGGGTGAGCCCGAGCACATAGGCGAGCGGCACCAGACAAGTCAGGTGCAGGATCAGCTCCACCTTCATCACGAACTTGGTGTTGCCAGCGCCATAGAGGGCCTGGGCCAGGATCAACGAGGTCGAGATGAACACCGTAGAGAGGGCCATGAGGCGCAACGCGTCCCGGCCAGCTTCGATCACCGCCGCGTCCTTGGAGAACACGCCCATCACCATCTCTGGGAAGAACAGCGTGAACAGGCCAAACCCAGCCATGACATAGAACCCGATTCGAACAGACTCCCAACCGAAGCGCTCGGCCAGGTCCGCTCGGTTCCCCCCAAGGGATTGGCTCACCAGCGTGGCCGTAGCTGTGCCAAAGGCGATACACGTCATAAAGGCGATGGACATGGCGTCCATGATCACCTTGGTCGCAGCGGCGAAGATCGAAGGTCGGGACATCACCGAGTTCAGGTGCAGGTCACCGATCAGGGGTTGTCCCTGAAGCGCGGCCAGGGCTTTGGCCTCGGAGGGCGTCCAGGCCGCCAGGGTGACGATGCTGTCCTGAACGGCCTGCTCATCGAGCATGCCTACGATCTTCAGGAACAGAGCGAAGCCCGTCATCACGAACATGGTCGCGAATCCGCTGGGGATGGAGAGTCGCGTGATCTCCCAGATCACCCGCCCATCGAGTCGCTTCAACGAGAAATACCGATACTTCTTCAAGTAGGTGGGCCGCAGGGAGATGCCGAGCATCAGGAGCGTCCCGATGCCGCTCGAGATCGCGGAAGCCAATCCGGCGCCCTCTACGTACATGGGCTCGATCGGACCCCAGCCAAAGATGAAGATGTAGTTGAGGATCACGTTGCAGATGTTCATGGCGATCGCCGCGATCATGTGGGCTTTCGTGAAGCCAATCCCATCGAAGAAGGCCTTGAAGGAGACCACCGTGACCATGGGGAAGATCCCGAGCATGCGCCATTTGGCGTATGGAATCCCCAGTCGCAGCACATCGGGGTCACTGTTGAAGAACGGGAAGGCCGTCTCGATGAAGAAGAACGCGCCCACCGCCGCTATAGTGGCGGTCGTCACCGTGAGCACCAGTGAGGTGGATAAGGTGCGCCCAGCACCCGTAGAGTCACCACCACCGAACCGCCGCGCGGTGATGGCCTGCGTACCGACTTGGAACGAGCTCAAGAAGCCGCCGATGCCCCAAAGGAGAATCAGGGTGTAGCCGATCGCTGACTGGCCGGCGATGCTGTATTGGACGGGCAACCGCCCCACCATAATGGTGTCGAGCAGGTTGATGGCCGTCTGGGTCAACATGGCCAGCACCACAGGATACGCCATTCCTATGAGCTTACCGGTCAACTCAGTGTCGAGTTTCCAGGCAGAGCGAGCTGTGGGGACTTCCGTTTGGGTCACGAGGTGTCCGAATCCGCGGGAGGAATGGCTTAGGCTGCTTTAAGACCGGCCGAATCAACCACCGCTTGCGCCCGTACGCAAGGATGAGATGGGCGCATTTCGCATCTCTAAGGGAACAGAGATGACTCGCTGTGGGTTTTGGGTTGACATCGCCGACCACCAAGGGGCAACGTTCGACCCCGATCGCGTCCGGCGCAGGAGGGTTACTATGCCACGGTTCACGCGCCCTGTTTTCGCTCTGCTCCTTTTGGGGCTCTCTGGATTATTCGTCACCGCTTGCGGTCCGACGTATCCAGCCTGTGACAGTGATGATCACTGCGCTTCGCACAATCAGGTCTGTGTCGATAAGCAGTGCGTCGATTGTCGAGACGCGAGTCAGTGCAACAAGGTTGATCCTTGTATGGTCTGCACGTCTGGCTACACCTGCGCTCGACAAGAGCGGTGCTGTAAGACGGATCTCGACTGCCCGGGAGGCCGCTGCTGGCGGGACTCGGGCGAGACGACGGGCGTGTGTGGAGGCCAGTGCCAGTCCAATGACCATTGTCCCGATGGTCAGCGATGCGCTGGCGAGCAGTGCGTTCCAGACATCTCATGCAACTCGGACTCGGATTGTTCGTCGGGCCAACGCTGTGTTTCGGGCAGCTGCGCGGAGGGCGGATGTGAGATCTCCACCATCACCTTCGACTTCAATGAATATTCGATTCGACTCGATCAGGAAGAGACGATCGCGGGTAACGCCACGTGCCTTAAAGAGCTCATGACTCCTCATCGGGTCGAAGGCCATTGCGATGATCGTGGCTCTGATGAGTACAACCTCGCGTTGGGGCAGAGGCGCGCCGGCGCTGTGGCTCGCCAATACAAGGCCCTGGGCGTCGGTGAGGCGACGCTCTCCACCATCAGTTGGGGAGAGGAACGTCCTATGTGTACGCAGGGAGCCGAAGATTGCTGGAATCAGAATCGCCGCGTCGAGACTGTTCCTCGATAGGTGGGTTTCCTGTGACACGAGCACTCATCAGGCTAGCTGGAATCGTCGCGCTGAGCGTCCTCTGTGGCTGCGCGACTGTGGGCGACTTTGAGGTTCTCCAGAGCCGGGTGGCTCAGCTTGAGATGGAGAGAAAGCGTCTTAAGGCGGAGATGGCCGAGGACGTGAATCGACTTGAGAATCTGCATGGCCAGTTGACCAAGGCAGAGGAGACGCTCAGGCGGAGCGGAGCGAACCTGGGAATTCGTATGGAGACCCTGGAGTCGGAGATCCCTCACATCTGTGGCTTGATTGAGTCGACGTCCTTTCAGCTCGAGGCTTCGAAGTCGAT
>CALELH010000302.1 GCA_937902595.1 uncultured Myxococcales bacterium | reverse complement strand
TACCCATCGGTACCCAAGATGGGCACTCCAGACAGAAGCCCAGCCGGTCCAGATCCATGCGCGTCAATATTAGGCGCTTTGACCTCCATCCCGCTGATGACCGAGAGCTTGGACTTAACAGCCGCGAAAGACTCCAACTGCGGTGAGAGCGACCATTCGGCGCCGACCTCATCAGGAATCCAGTACTGCGGATGGACACCATTCCCCCAAGAGAAGAGCCCAAAGCGAGTCGGATAACTGCTCTCGTTCGCCATCGCTGTCCCAGAGGACCCGAAGAAAGCCTCCATGGGTGGTAGCGCAACAGACACCGCGACGCCTCCGAGGAGGCCTTTTAGCACCGTGCGTCTGCTCAGCGGCTTACGTCGAATGATCATTCCGCCTCCTTCAGGCCACCGATTTCGCGAAAGAGGGGGCTCATAATGAACTCAAGAATCAGCGGTTTCAGCTGATATCCATGCAGGCGAAACCGCTCCGTCAAGAACCGTATCCACACCGCTTCATCTCGGGTCTCTAGGCGCCCCGTCGCGTAACGGCTCACGATCTTCACTACGCAAGGAACAAAGTCTCTATGGTCGCGGATCGCGCGACCCAATCCGACGCTGTCGACAAACTCATCACCGTCCAAGGCGCCAGCGGGATCGATCGTGGTTCCATACTCCTCAACTCGATAACGACCGATGCCATCGAAGTTCTCAAGGCCTAGACCGATGGGGTCAGTAAGAGCGTGACAGCCGGCACACGATGGGTTCTCCAAGTGCTCCGCGACCCGGTCACGCAACGTTTGAACCTCTGCGCTCGGCTCAGGGATCGAGGTGTCGACATCAACAGGAGGTGACGGAATCGTCTGACAGAGTAAGATCGTGCGAACCGCGACACCACGCCGAGTCGCCGACGACGCTCGAGCATGAGAGTGGGCGGCCAAAAATGAGACATGCCCGAGCAGTCCAGCGCGCCCGACCTCTTCTGGTAATTCGACGCGTCCAAACCCCTCGGTCACCGGCGACGGCACCTGGTAGATGGAGGCCAGCATGGGGTTAATGAAGGTGACTCGACTCGTCATCAACTCGCGAAAGTCTCCAGGCGCGTCAAAGACGAGGTTCTCTATCAACTTGAGCGTCTCCTCCCGAGCGAACTCACCCAAGCGATCATTGAAGTGTTCAAAGACCGTCGGGTCCTTCTTCAGATGATCCAGCTCATACAGCTTGAGATGATCGAGGAACAGCGCGCGCAACCCAGGCCTGGACCTAGGGTCCTCAAGTAGTCGATTCGCGTGAAAGAAGAGTCCCTCCCTATCGAGCAGAGCACCGGAGGCCGCCGCGTCACGCAGCGCCTCATCGGGCGGTGTGTTCCAGAGAAAGAAGCTGAGCCTAGAGGCCATTTCATAGGCTGTCAGCTCCCGCTGTTCTCCCATCCCGTCGGCGTGTCCCACCTCGACCCGAAAGAGGAAGTGAGGCGACTGCAAGATCGCCGCGATCCCATACTCAAGACCTCTATAGAAGTCCTCCAAGACACGCGCCGCGTTCGCGACGACGGCCAATAGAGGCTCGATCTCATCATCGCTGACAGGCCGACGCCACGCTCGCGCCGCCAGCTCCGTAAGGACCTCCCTTGCGCAGGCGTCATCGACGACGTCACCCGGTGTACATGATATGAGCCCGGCGCGACGTTCGGAGTCTCCCAACGCCTGGGCCGCGACGTTCAAAGCTGCGCTCTCAACGGACTCGACCCCTCGCGGTGTATAAGTGACTGAGGACGCTCCGATAGCGCGCAGACCGCCGCGCGTCACATCAGGCTCAGCGATGGCCGGGACCACGATCCCCTCACCTAAGAGAGATTTAACCGCCTGGGTAAACTGGTCTCGCGTGAGACGACGGATTCCCTCAGCGCCTCGCTCGACAGACTCGAAGTCCGCTTCGTCTGCCAGGTCGCCAAGTTCGAGCTGAATCGCCTGTTCGCCCTCTTGGCCAATCTCGGCTGGCCCAGACGGCGTCTCTGCGGCTGGCGGAGGGTTCTCTTCACAGCCACCGAGCGCCATCGCCAAAGCGAACCACATGATGGGGAGCAGCTGAGTGAATCGGTGCTTCAATACCTCGTTCTCCAGAGTGATGTTGGTCTCCCCGCGCCCCAGCACTTCGAGTTCCAACTCTAATCGGCTTAACGCCTCATAGAATCCGGATACGAAGCCAGACACATAATGTTACACCTTGGGCCGACAAAACAACTGAGTCAGTACGTATAGAGGTCACGCCAGTGTGTTGATTCAATCCCCATCTCTGGGAACGCGAGGCGTGCTGAGGGAGGAGTTCCAGATGGCCTTCGAGCATACGTTGATCGCCCTCATGGCTACGATAGGTCTTTACTGCGCATGGGGTACGGTCAGGCCCGCGCTGTGCTTAGAACATCTCCGAATTATGTCGGTTCGTAAGCCCGCAAGGCGGGCCGTCGCCATACTGAGGCTCATCATAGCGGGCCTCTTGCTGCTCGCGGCACCGACGTCCCGGTTCCCCTTCGTGCTTCAGGCTTTAGCCGCCATCGCGGCGCTGAAGAGCATCATCGGGCTCTTGATCTCTGATGACGCCACCGACCGATATTTGAATGAGCTCACTCCGGGCAAGGTGCGGACGTTCATGGCGGTTGGCTGCGTCTCGTGCGCCGCCATCATCTACATCCTCCTCTGAGGAACATCTGCGAACTGATGGCGACTCGTCCCCCCTGGTATGAAGCCATGATTGGACCGTATGGCGGGGTAGCTAGACACTCACCTCTCAGGAGGAGGGGCGTGATGGACAAGCCACGCTCGGTCTCAGTTTCTGAGTCTGCTCTGCACGTAGAGCTTAATTGGATGCGACACTAATAATGGACACGGTGGTCCTGAGTGCGTTTTGGCGCCGCCATGCCCTGCGGTCAAAGACTCAAGAATTTCGTGCTAGACGACTAGCTGGAGGTAAAAAAAATGAAGAATGCCGGTAGAACCGCGTCCAAACGGTTGCGCCACACCACCGGTGCGTTCATGATTCCCCCCGAACTCAAGGAGGTATGAAGGATGTCGGTCATCCAACGAACTATTTTTTCTGTTGTAACTCTCGCTCTCGTCTTCGGCGCAGGTGTCGCCGTCGCTCAGGAGACCCCAGACGAACAAGCAGGCCTTATCCAGGCAGCTGGAACGGGTCTAGTTGAGAAGAACGACGCCAAGAAGAAGGAGGCCACGCAAGCGGATCCTGACGCCAAGCAGGGCGCGGAAGCCACGAAGGCCAATACAGAGATCGAGGCTCGACTCAGCGCGTTCTCTTCGAAGTCAGAGCGCTTCCTCGACATCAGCGAAGGCGTGAGCAAGGTACAGTCCGAGTTCTTTCAGGCTCAAGGTCAGTACTATCAGAACAACAACACGACCCTCGACAACTACCGGCTCGCCGTCGAGCAGAAGAACGCGAAGAACAAGAAGAAGTGGGCCAAGCACAACAAGAAGGTTCGCGCGCTCTTCTTGAAGGCGGTCAAGCAGGCCAATAAGGAGCTCGACAAGCTCAAGAAGCTAGAGGCCAAGCTGGAGAAGCAGGCCGCCGAAGGGGACGCTGAGGACGCAGAAGTCAGCGATGATGAAGAAGCGGGTGACGACGACTTCTAGTCGCTCCGACCTCCCCGTCCTGCCTCATCAAGCTCGGGCGCCTCATCTGAGGCGCTCAGCTCTCCTCTCCTTTACTCTCTAAAGAGACGCACCTCTCCGGCTAAGGCTCGTCAAGGCTGCAGAACGCCGATCGTGTTGATCTCGTTTACTCGTCCGCGACGACCGGCGAACTCGATCTCAGCCACTGTCCACATATCGTCGGTCTGCCTGAGGAGCCGCTCTCCCTCATAGGCGACCTGCCCATCCACGAAGATACGGACCCGCGCGGTGCTCTCCATCTCGCCAAGGCCTCCGCTGCCGCCCAGCTGGTCCGCTGAGTAATAGTGGACACCCACGAGATATCCTCGCTCGTAGTCACCTGTGCTCTCAGGCCGCATGATGTTGATGTTCTCTGGACCGGCGCCGTTGACGTCGTCGATGTCTAATGATGGGTCGTCGCCGCCCTCTCCCTGACGTCCCCAATCCGGGGATTGATTCTGATAATAGCAATCCAGTTCATCGAAGCCTGACCACCCATTAGCCTGTGGATGGCGCAAGTGAAGATCTACGTCCGTCCCCTGGTCATCGGTCTGGTCAGCGTCACCCGGGGTGTCCCAAGTGAGCTGAATGTGGAGTGCCTCGTTCGGCGCCGCCTTGATGTGCATTCGAGCCGGCTCTACTGGACACAGATCACTGGGAGCCTGGGCTCCGTGGTGGTCGATCACCCTGAGCTCGAGGGTGTACTCACCGGCAAGGTCCACAAAGAATCGGGCCGTGGGAGTCGAGGTCACGTCAGGCTCTCCGCCCTGGCCAGGGGTCGAGGGATCGAAGAGGGACTCGACGGGCTGGGACGTCGAACCCATGGGCCTGTCGATCATGAACCAACGATACTCGACGGGGCGCTCGTTGGGGCCATCGGGATCCCGAGACGCTGATCCATCTAGGGCGACGACGTCAAGAGGACGAACCTCGTGGCTCTCTGTGGCGATCCTTGGGGTGGGACATTGGTTCTCTACCCCACTACCGGTGAGCTGAATCTCCATCTCAGGGTGCTCGGAATCCGTGCTCCTGACCAAGAGTCGCCCCTCGTATGACCCTGCGCCATCGGGCTTGAAAAAGAGCACAACGTCTACGCCTGGCGGTTGAAAATCAGCGACGCTGGTGCCCGGAAGCTCGATGGGTACATTATGATTCGAGCCGAGTCGAAACCCGCTCGAGTCGGACCCGAGTTCCAGGGCGTTCACGGTCACCGCTTGAGCTCCGCAGCTCTCTATACGCACGACCATTGCACGCTCAGCGCCGATGGCGGTGGGCGGAAAGGAGATGGGGCTGGGCGTCACCCGCACGCACGGCGCGTCAGCGTTACCGAGTAGAGCGACCATAACCTTAGGGATGTGAGCGTCGCTCGTGATCTGAAGCTCCCCTGTCTCGGAGTGGTCGCCGCTGGGTCGAAAGAGCACGCGCAGCTGGACCTGACCATCCGGCTTGATGCCGGGCGCTCCATCTCCGTCAGGATCTCTCAGGATCGTAGGGTCCTGTTGTGGATCGATGTCACCGATACGGACGGAGAACTTCGAAGAGCCGTGGACAGCGAGCTTCTCTAGAAGAATCGTGTCCGTTCCGAAGTTCGTGATCGTGACGGTCTTCTCGCTCTCGCCACCAACGGGGACCCGCCCAAATTGAACCGGGTTATGGCTCACGTGCAGCTCGCCGCTCGCCTTGAGCCCGCCGATGGGCAACGAGATTGAGCGCTGCGTCTGGATGCCTGAGTTAGTCTTAAACTGGATTGTTCCTCGCGGAGGGCTCGGCGTCTCAGGGCTAAACGTTAAGGACAGCCTCAGGGAGGCTCCGGGCCCAATGTGGACGGTCTGCGGGAGGCCATCGTCACCACCATCCAAGACCTTTCCGTCCCTCGAAACGATGGTCCATTTACCCGCGATCTCTTCGCCAGCGCGTTTAACGAACCGGGTCAGCGTGACGTCTCTCTTTCCCACATTCTCGATGGACACAGTACGAGTTTGACGCAGTCCAGGGGGTGTCTTAGAGAATCGGAACTCCCCCGAGAGCGCGAGCGTCCCGGTAGAGATCTTTTGTACGCGTCCATCATCTTCGCACCCCCAAAAGAGCGCTGCGGCAGCCAAGGTCAAGATGACCCAACGGATTAGGTGATTCATGGTCCCTCACAAGTCTAGATTTACTTGCTTGGACCCACAACTCGTCGAGGGTGGCAAAAAAAGTTTCGGCGCTGCTGCTGGCCAATCCCCATCCCGGCTCGACACTGGAAAGTGTACAATGTGGACTCAGGCATGTGACTTCTCACCTGGCCCTTGAATCAGTAGAGTCCCCAGTGAAAAAACACTGGATGCCTCAACACAACAGAACAAGGAATAGGATCTCAGCTCCATGTCACAGTTTATCAGCAGCGTACGGTTCACCGCGAAGCCCGGACAATCTGACTCCCTCGTCAAGGCGCTCACCGCTTTTCAGCTCCCAACGGGCGCGCTCAATCACGTCGTCGCTCACACGGGGGGAGAGTCTTTCTTCACCTATGTAATGTGGAAGGACGAGCAGGATCTGGTCAACGCTAGGCCAGACCTCATCGCCTTCCTCGACACCGTGAGAGACCTCCTGGTTGAGCTCTCCCCAGAGTTGGGGGTCACTGACCCGGTCTCCGGACCTGTCCTCGCCAATATTCAGGCATAAAAAAACCCCGCCTGACAGCCGAGGCTGCCCATAGACGGGGTTCCTTCGTGGAGGGAGCCGGCGCTTTACAGCTTCTCGGCGTTCTCCGTGAGGTAGGACGCGACACCCTCTGCGGTGTTCGTCATACCTGCGTCGCCCTGGTTCCAACCAGCCGGGCAGACCTGACCGTTGTTCTCGAAGAACTGCAGCGCCTCGACGATACGGACGACCTCGTCCATGTTGCGTCCGAGAGGCTCATCATTGACGACCTGGTGACGAACAACGCCGCTCTGATCGATAACAAAGGTGCCACGCATTGAGACGCCCTTCGGGTAGTAAGAGTTCTTACCCTTGGCGAGGATCCCGTAATCCTTTGAGATCTTGCGCGTCATGTCCGCCGCGAGGGTAAATGGTACCGCGCCGATCCCACCGTCGTTGACCGCCGTGTTGCGATAAGCGTTGTGAGTGTGGTGTGAGTCCACGCTGATGCCGACGACCTCGCAGCCGAGCTCATTGAGCTTCGCCGTCCGGCTCGCCATGGCCAGAATCTCAGACGGGCATACGAAGGTGAAATCCATAGGATAGAAGAACACAACCCCGTACTTGCCATCACGGGCAGCTCCGAAGTCATAGTCACCTACGATCTCTCCCGTCGCGAGGACCGCCTGAGTTGTAAAGTTAGGGGCTTTTCGACCAACAAGAACACTCATTAAACTCTCCAATTATGTGTGTG